>JBILCT010000240.1:0-3093 GCA_044353025.1 Ferruginibacter sp.
ATGATCAATATTAATCTCATGAAACAATATCGATTTTCACTGATCGCCATCAGCTTTCTCTCCGTTTTTTCCTGCACCAAAACCAGTCAGGAAATGATCAATACGATTCCTGTTGATGCTGTCATTGCACCAGTTAAGGGAGATAATACTTCCAATAATGTCACTGT
Organism: Ferruginibacter sp.; assembly: GCA_044353025.1. Lineage (GTDB taxonomy): Bacteria > Bacteroidota > Bacteroidia > Chitinophagales > Chitinophagaceae > Ferruginibacter. The sequence continues at coordinate 168 of JBILCT010000240.1, forward strand.
TGTAAAAAAATTCCTGTTTGATGCAAAAAAGGGTGAGACAGCCGGTAATGCAGATTGGGTAATTGACCAGGACAATAGCACGCCGCAACGAATCCCAACGCCATTACAGTCAACAATCACAGCCACAACTGCCGAAAATTACTGGACAGGTGGCATTTCGAACTGGGGAGTTGATCTGGTAAAAAAGGGACACATTGTAGAAACGCTGCCTTCAACAGGCGCAATCACGTATGGCGTTACAACTAATGCTCAGGACTTAAAAAACTACGATGTATTTGTAATTGTTGAGCCTAATATTCGTTTTACCACTGCAGAAAAACAAGCAATTATCAATTTCGTTAGAAACGGTGGTGGTCTGTTCCTTGGCGCCAACCATTCAGGTTCAGATAGAAACAATGATGGATGGGATTCACCTAGAATCTGGAACGACCTGTTTTCATCCAACGGTATTGCTACTAATCCCTTCGGTATGTCCATAGAGTTGACCAACTTCACTCAAATTAGCACCAATGTACTTTCCAATAGTTTGACCAACCCTCTCCTGAATGGCACAGAAGGAAGAGTGACTAATTTGAGTTACAACAGCGGAGGTTCTTTATCAATCAACAGAACAGCCAATTCATCGGTTCAGCCATTAATCTGGCAAAATACCACTGCTCAAACCAGCACTACAAAAGTTATGTGTGCCACTTGTACATACGGCACCGGCAGAGTATTCGCAGTAACTGATAGTTCTCCAATTGATGATGGAACAGGAGCACCTAATAATACCTTGTACGTGGGATGGAGATTGTACAGCCATAAACCACTTTTTATGAATGCTTCCATGTGGCTTGCTAAATTGCAATAATCCAACGCACTTTACAACTAATAAAAGAGACCTTATGATAAGGTCTCTTTCTTTTTGCGTCAATACAAAAACTACACGCTATTTTCACAGGACTAATATGGTTTTATCTCCCAAAAGTTTATTGCCAATGGCAATTTGATGCTAAAAAATAAGATAAAATATGATGTTCGCTTCATCACCAATTGAATATGATCACTATTTGATGTCGGATGTGGTTCAATGACCTAAATCAAAATTTGGAATTACCATAATCAGCATTCACAGGGTTGTGATCATGCTACTTTTATGGTGTCAAATGATTGCGAATTAAACCAAAAAAAGATGAAAAAAACATTAACCTTAATGACCCTATTGATGCTCGGAAATTTTATGTTGCATGCGCAGGATAAAAAGAAATCCGAAACAAAATTTTTTGCGGCGTTTTCCGCAGGCCCTACATTTCCCGTTGGCGTATTTGGTTCAACCGAGTCCAAGTTGTATTCCGATGCAGGATTGGCTAAAGTGGGATACAACCTGAACTTACACACGGGTTATTCCATTGAAAAGAATTTCGGATTGGCGGCAACCATTATGTACTCCCGCTACACATTGGACGACAAAGCTGTAAACACAATTTTGAACGGAAGCGGATTGGGTGGTACAGTGTCCGCTGATCACTGGCAGTATTGGGGTGTTAATATTGGCCCCATGGCTACTGTAGACTTATCAGAAAAGGTATTCTGGGATTTTAAATTACTTGGTGGTTATGCAAGAGCCAATGCTCCTGTGGTGAAATACACCCTTGAAGGGTACAGCTCCATTTCCACTCCAGAAAAATGGGCAGATGCTTTTACCTGGCAATTGGGAACAGACCTCAGATACAATGTAGCCAGCAATGTTTCACTCTTTGGTAACCTTGCGTACAATTACATGAAACCTACCTGGAAATTTTCATTTGCTTCAGAGGATGTGAGTGTATATCAAAGAATGGGCACCCTGAATCTTACTATTGGTGCGGGGGTGCAATTCTGATGTATTCGGCGTTGTTGTTTTAAAATAAAAAGGTGCCGTTGAGATGCGGCACTTTTTTTATGATTAGTTCACTCTTTTTTTCAAATCCAAGTCGTGTTTGTCGGCGGTTGATTTGGCAATTTCGTAGCCTGCATCCGCATGCCTGATCACGCCCATGCCGGGATCATTTCTCAATACCCTGCTCAATCTTGCTTCAGCATCTGCTGTTCCGTCGGCTACAATCACCATACCTGAATGAATGCTATAGCCCATACCAACGCCACCGCCATGATGCAATGACACCCAACTGGCACCACCTGCAGTATTTACCAGTGCGTTTAATATTGGCCAATCTGCTACTGCATCACTGCCATCTAGCATAGCTTCGGTCTCACGGTTGGGACTAGCCACAGAACCGGTATCAAGATGGTCTCTGCCGATTACAATTGGGGCTTTTACTTTTCCAGTTCTTACCAATTCATTGAATGCGAGACCGGCTTTTTCTCTGTCGCCTTGTCCAATCCAGCAAATACGAGCAGGCAAGCCTTGAAAGGCGATTCTATCCTGCGCCATTTTGATCCAGCGGATCATACCTTTATTTTCAGGAAACAACGACATCATCAATTCATCTGTCACCCTAATATCTTCCGGATCGCCACTGAGTGCAGCCCATCTGAAAGGGCCTTTGCCTTCGCAGAACAAAGGACGGATGTAAGCTGGAACAAAACCCGGAAAATCAAATGCATTCTCAAGTCCGTGCTCTTTCGCCCGCGCACGGATGTTGTTGCCATAATCAAATGTAATCGCACCTTTCTGTTGTAATTCGAGCATCAGTTCTACATGTCTGCGCATACTGTCGTAGCTCATTTCGATGTACTGTGAAGGATTTTGCGCTCTCAAAACATTTGCTTCTTCATTGGACAAATGATGTGGGATGTAACCAATCAGCGGATCGTGCGCACTTGTCTGGTCTGTCAGCGTATCCGGAATCACATTTCTTTCGATCAATCTTGCCAATAGATTGACAGCATTGCATTGCACACCAATACTCAATGCCTTGCCCTGATTTTTATAAACAATCGCTTT
>JBILCT010000241.1:0-3080 GCA_044353025.1 Ferruginibacter sp.
GATCATTAATCTATAATCACAAATCCTATTCCAAACACCAAACTGAATAATCACCAATCATAAATTCTTTTCATCATTTTATCGCTCCCACCGTTGAAACGGTGGGCTAATTCAAAATTCTAATCCAATTTGACATAGGTTTAATGCTAAGAATCCTTAATCAGAAATTACTAATTATTAATTTTTAACGTTTTGCCTAGCTCAAGCTCACATCCGTAAACAAAATAACCTTTGAATAAAACACCAAACACCCAAACCATAAACAACAAACCACAAACAACCCAAACCCCAAACAACATTACCTTTGCTTTCAATGCTTTTTCAACTTCAATCCGAATATCAACCCGCAGGAGATCAGCCTAAAGCCATCAGTCAATTGGTGGAGGGGATACAAAATGGAGAAAAACACCAAACGCTTCTTGGCGTAACGGGTAGCGGAAAGACGTTCACCATGGCCAATGTAATTCAACAAGTTCAAAGGCCGACGCTTGTTCTCACTCACAACAAAACCCTTGTAGCACAGTTGTACGGGGAGTTCAAACAGTTTTTTCCCGACAATGCCGTAGGATATTTTGTTTCTTATTACGACTATTATCAACCTGAGGCCTATCTGCCTGTTACCAATACCTATATCGAAAAAGACCTTAGCATCAATGAAGAATTGGATAAATTAAGGCTGCAAGCAACAGCGCAATTGCTCAGCGGAAGAAGAGACATTGTTGTGGTAGCTAGCGTAAGCTGCATCTATGGTATGGGAAATCCTTCTGAATACGAAAATGCAATCATCCGAATTCAAAAAGGTCAAATCATTTCCAGACAAGGCTTCTTGCATTCATTGGTTAACTCTTTGTATCATAGAAGTCAAGGTGAATTTGAACGTGGCTCTTTCCGGGTTAAGGGAGACACCATAGACATCAATCTGCCTTATGTAGATTTCGGATACAGAATCTGTTTTTTTGGAGATGAAATTGAAAGCATAGAAACGTTGGAACTCTCATCAGGAAAAAGAATCAGCAGTGTAGACCATGCAGCTATTTTCCCTGCCAATCTATATATCGCTCCAAAAGATATGTTGGCCGAGGTTATCAGTGAAATACAAGATGAAGCTTATGCACAAGTGGAGTATTTTAAAAGTGTTGGGAAATTCATTGAAGCGCAGCGTATAGGCGAAAGGGTTCAATACGATTTAGAAATGATTCGTGAGCTTGGATATTGCACAGGTATTGAAAACTACTCGCGATTTTTTGACAGAAGAAAGCCTGGTGCAAGGCCTTTCTGTTTACTCGATTATTTTCCGTCTGACTTTCTTACCATCATAGACGAAAGTCATCAAACCATCCCTCAAATCAGTGGGATGTATGGTGGAGATCGCAGCCGAAAATTGAATTTGGTTGAATATGGTTTTCGTTTGCCTTCCGCCATGGATAACAGACCCCAGAATTTTCAGGAGTTTGAGAGTTTGACCGACCAAGTGGTTTATGTTTCTGCAACACCAGGAGATTATGAATTGCAAAAATGTGAGGGCGTTGTTGTGGAACAGGTTGTTCGTCCGACCGGCCTGTTGGATCCTCCGATAGAAGTGAGACCCACCCTACATCAAATTGATGATTTGCTAGATGAAATAGATCAAAGGGTGCGCAAGGGCGACAGGGTACTTGTAACTACACTTACCAAAAGAATGGCCGAAGAAATGCACAAATATCTCGAACGAATTCAGGTGAAATCAAAATACATTCACAGCGATGTTGATACCTTGGAGCGAGTTGAAATTCTTCGTGATTTGCGTTTGGGAAAAATTGATGTGTTGGTAGGTGTAAACCTGCTTCGAGAAGGCTTAGATCTCCCCGAAGTATCATTGGTTGCTATCATGGACGCTGACAAAGAGGGTTTTTTAAGAAACGAGAAAAGCTTGACGCAAACAGCCGGACGTGCCGCACGTAATTCGGAAGGTCTGGTTATTTTTTATGCTGATAAGATGACCATGAGCATGCAAAAAACAATCGATGAAACAAAACGAAGAAGAGAAAAACAGATAGCATATAATACTTTGCATGGCATTACTCCTACTACCGTAAAAAAATCGATAGATCAGGTTATGGCTCAGGGAAGTGTACTTGATGTAAGGGGATATGATCCTTCTGCAAATTATGATCCGTCCATACAAAACTCAACAACAGCAGTGCTTTCGGAGGCAGAGGAAGTATACGAATCGGTGTCAGCTTTGGAAAAAGCGGAGAAGTCTGTAAAAAAGAAAATGGAAAAAGCAGCGAAAGACATGGACTTTATGGAAGCTGCGAGATTGAGAGATTTGATGTTCGACTTGAGAGACAAACTCGAGAAAATGAAAAATGCATCTTCTTGATTCCTGTTGTAATCAGGCCATTTTATCTATAAAATGAAATAAGTTAAATCCCTCCGCCTCCCGTAGTATGCGTTCTTTCAAATCATTTTTATCAATGTCCTCCATTCGCTTATTGCGTATCAATTGATAGGCCTTTTCTGCCAGCAAAGCTGCCTTACGATTCTTATTCACCTCACGTTCCATATGGATCAGCTTATCCTTCAATTCGGCCACACCTTCCTTTGATTCCGCATTTGTTTTGATAATGGGTATCTCTCTGTTTTTTTCCGAAAACGCTGGAGCCAGCATCAATCTTAAATTTGAGACAAAGGCATCCGCACCCGGACGATCAGATTTATTTACCACAAACACATCCGCGATTTCCATCAATCCCGCTTTCATTGTTTGTATTTCATCTCCAGATTCAGGAACCAAAACAACCGTTGTTATATCTGCCAGTCCGGCAATTTCAATTTCACTTTGTCCGACCCCAACCGTTTCTATGATGATCCAATCAAATGCCGCAGCTTTTAATACCTCTGTTACTTCGATGATCCTTGGGTGCAATCCACCCATCGATCCGCGTGATGCCAATGATCGGATGTAAACATCGGGATGATTGTACCAGCTGCTCATTCGAATGCGATCTCCGAGCAAAGCACCCACATGAAAAGGAGATGAAGGATCTATGCACAATACTGCTACGCTTTGTCCAGATGCGGTTAGTTCTCCGATTCAT
>JBILCT010000242.1:0-3073 GCA_044353025.1 Ferruginibacter sp.
CAAATGAGGAGCGCGATATCCCCGGTTTGTAAAATCATCAATGGTTTTACGGACACCTTCTATTACTTGGGCTGAAACAATTTTACCATCTAAAATTTTCATGACGCAAAGGTAATAAGTAAGATCCTGCAGTTGAGCAAACTCGTTTTTTGATCACAATTAAAAGGATAATTTCTTCAAATCAAAAGGTGTTTTAACCTTGTTAACCTGACTCAATATTGATTGATTTGCAGCTCAATTCAATTTAATGTTCCGAAATAGTATTTGGTGTATATGTTTCTTGGTTCAAACGGTTTCTGCGCAGTCATTTTTTGATGATCGATCAAATTTGATGGGCATTTCAGTCGTTTCGAACTCACTGGATTCTTTTCAGGAAATCTCCTTTATAAACCCCGCCGGCACAGCTTCAAGTTCAATGTTTAGCGCTGCAATGAGTATGCAACAAAGATTTTCTTTGCATGAACTCACAGATGTGTCTTTTATTTTTCGAATGAATAAAAATGAAGTGGGTGGAATTGTTTTGGGTTGGGACCGACGAGGATCATCCATGTTCACTTCAGATCGTTGGCTTGTACAATTTCAAAAAATGGTTGGGTCAAACTCATCCGTAGGAATTGGTGTTGCAGGATTAAGACCTGCAGTATCAGAAAAAAAATCTTGGCAATTCGGTGCGATAGAATTTGGTATGATCAGCAAAATCAGCAAACAAACCACACTGGGATTTCAGTTTCAGTCAGCATTCCAGTCATGGACTGAATTCAACTGGCAAGATCCTGGCAAATGGAAATTATCGCTTGGACTCGGACAAGCATGGATGTCAAATTGTTGGAGTGGAATTCAACTTGATAAGCGTCCGGGTGAAAGGACGATCATACGTTTTGAAACCAGGTATAGTCCAACGACTACCGTACAATTTAACACAGGCATTGGAGTAGGTTGGGCTAGTTGGATTGGCATGCGATTTCTACAAAGAAAACACGCGTGGAAAATACAGGGCATGATGCATCCTGTTTTGGGTTGGACAGTTCATCTTGAATGGGGTTTTCAAAAAAAATAATAGAAATGATCAGGTATTTATGCTGTGCTTTATTGATGATGTTGGTTCAGAACAATTTGATGGCACAAAATATGAATGATACAATCGCGTTGGAAGAGACGGTAGTTAGTATTGATGAGGAAATACCGGAAGAAGAATGGGAGAAAGAGCAGCTGAGGATAAAAGAACGGATGAAACATCCCTTAGACATCAATCAATGTTCACAGGATGCATTGGAGGAATTGGGAATGATTGATCCAGGGTTAGCTGCTGCCATCATCAAGCACAGAGAAATGATGGGTGACATTATTGATTTATATGAATTGCAGGCTGTTATAGGAATGAATTATCAAACATTTTGCAGATTAAAATTGGTGTTGACGGTAAAAGCTAACGGGATGATAAATACTAGAAATGGATTTAGATGGAGTGATGTAAAACAGGAAATAGAATTCAGAACAGGTGTTGGAATTGAGCGTAATAATGTTTCAGGTAATTGGAAATGGATGAGTGAAAAAAACTGGGAAGGTGGAGCATTCAGACATAGTTTGCGGTATAGCGCAGAATGTGGCAAAAGAATCAAGCTGGTTTTGAAAGGAGAGAAGGATGCGGGAGAATTATTTCGAATAGGTGGAATGCGTTTAGGCTATGACTATTGGGGTGGGGGCGTGATGTTAAGTCAGTCAAATAGAATTCATTCCCTCGTGATAGGTGATTATTTGATGCAGTGGGGACAAGGACTCATTCAATGGCAAGGTCGCCAGCCAACCAAAGGAGCTGATCTTACATCTATCAAGGCTCAATCAAATTCAATTCGTTTGCATACCGGTTTTGCAGAGCATGGGTTTTACAGAGGGATTGCATTCAAGGTTAAAAAAAAGGCATTTGATTATGAAGGATTTGTTTCATTTAGAAAATTGGATGCCAGAACAGAAAAAAACCAAGATTCCGTAATTCGTGGCGAGTCAATTATTGGTTTGCAGGAAACCGGTTTACATAGAACCTCTACCGAATTGGCACAGAAAGGATTGATAAATGCCTATACAATAGGTGCCAGGGTTTGTTACAAAAAACCGGATTTTCATGTGGCTGCTCAAATGGTGAATGATCAATTTGATCGAAATTGGAGTTTGGCTGATGATGCCTATGCCATTTTCAGAAAACCGAAAAAGAATCAATTTGCTTTTTCTCTGGATTATGCAGCCACGATAAAACAATTGCATTTTTTTGGGGAAGTTGGATTGTCAAATGCAGGAACAATTGCCTCAGTAAATGGACTGATTTTATCTGTCGGAAAAAATTTATCCCTCAGTTTGCTATATCGCAACTACCCGAACGGTTTTTTGGGCATGCACGGACAACCCTTTGGCGTTTTCTATCAAAAACAAAGCGAATCGGGTATGTATAGCGGTATTCAATTCAAAATCAACCATCTTACCCAGATGCATTTTTATACGGATGTTTACCAATTTAGTTGGTTGAAGTATAGGTTAAATGCGCTGACTGGGGGTAAAGAGATGGCAATGGGATTACAACAAACCCGAAGAAAAGGTTTGAATTTTTCGGTTGTGGCTAAATATCAGGCAATGGAAATACCTTCTGATGATGCAAATGCACAGGGAGTAAAAGGTCCGATAAAAACGCATCGATATCGATTTCAAAGTCAGGCGGTATGGCCAATCACAGCGCAATTAACTTCAAAATTGAATGTGGGATATCTGCTTATGAAAAATGAAAATTTGGGAGGTGTTTCGAATTCAGGTCTCTTGATTAATTGGGAGGCAGGCCTTGGGTTGATGGATTTGCCAATAAAGGTGAACACGCAATTGATATGGGCAAATACGTCAGACTATGAGAGCAGGTTATATACACCCAGTTGGTCTTTATCGGGCTATCGGGCGTTTCTTCCGTTTTATGGTTCAGTCTTATCTCTATCACTGGGCATAAAATATCATACTCGAAATGGTTTCAACAGTGAGATTAAATGGTTTAGGCACCAGACTTCTAACAACAACTACGGCACTCAATCGGTGAATT
>JBILCT010000243.1:0-3043 GCA_044353025.1 Ferruginibacter sp.
AGCAAGTTCATCTGTAGAAACGGGAACCCATGATCCATTATCTTTCGCATTCAATACATTGGGTTGAGGAAAATGTTTGCGTTGATGATCCAGAAAATCAAATAAACGAGACTGGTTGTTCATATTGGTTGATTGAATAAAATGGAAGTTAGGAAAAAAACGTCCGGCTTAGTCAGCTTGTTCATTTCATAATCCAGGAAAGATTTCCCGCTTTGAACGGATGCTTTTGAAGATATTGCTTAAATGCGTGATAAGCGCGATCATTCAATGCGTACCAACGCTGAAAGACAACCTGATTGGTTGAAGCGCCCAACAACCATTGCATGTAGGATTCAAAATGACCTTCGCGCATTAACTGTCGATGATGATCTAACAGTTTGATCGAACTTGAATCTGGATTATTATTGAACCAGTCGAATACCAATCTGACATGAAATGCAATCAAATCCAAGGTAGCATTGCCTTGCGCCAATTGTGATTTTTGAGTGCGTGCTAATTTATCCAGCCGATTAAGTATAGGTATTGCTTGTTCTTTTCCATCAGATTTTAAAAGTCCCATGATCCAATTTTTATGCGCATCAGCAACAAGCTCTTTGACTTCAATATGTTTTTCGCCGGAATTTTCAAGATTCAGAAAATAGGTACCTATTAAAAAGGCCTTGAGCCAATCTTCAGAAACTGCCAGGTATTTCGCAGCATAATAATAGTTTCTTGCATAAGCAGGATCCAAGCGAATTCCAGACTCCCAATACCACAAAGCGGAGTCGCTGCGTTGACTCGCCAGATAGTTTCCCATTTCATTAAATAATGGTCCGCTTTGAGGAAAACGTTTTAATCCAAGTCTTAGGTACGCAACTACATCTTCTTTACGATTCAATACTTTCAAGGCATTCACTGCAATTTGAAAGCACTGGTCATCCGCAGTCGAATCTTTAATCACGCTGCGCATGTAATTCCATGACTTTTGGTCTGATTTCAGATAGTGGAGCACAATGGAGAGATCTTTGGTGATCTCCAAGTCGTTGGGATTGGCTTTGTGTAAATGTTTCAATAAACGCGCGGCAGTATTCATCGACCCTTCTGCCATAAGCTTTTTAGCATCTGCATGGGTGGGGCTTTGTGCAAAAGCTTGTCCAATACAAATGATTGAGAGCAGAAGTATATGAAACAGTCTCATGAGTTGATAAGCTACTGTCCAATCAAATGCGTCAGCAATCCATCGCGAAGTTTAGGTTCGAACCAAGTACTTTTGGGTGGCATTACATTTCCTGAATCAGCAATATCAAACAATTGCTGAATGCTAACCGGATACAAACTGATGGCCATAGCCATTTCACCTGAATCCACCCTATTTTCCAATGCTGCGAGGCCTCTGATACCTCCAACAAAATCTATACGCTTGTCTGTACGCTGATCATGAATTCCTAAAATGGGAGATAAAACCTGTTGTTGCAGTATGCTCACATCAAGCACCCCGATAGGATCTTGTGTATATGTGCCTGGTTTTGAAACCAATTTATACCATTGTTTTTCAAGGTAAAGTCCGAAGGTGTGAAGAGATTCTGGACGATACGCTTGATCAACTTTAGAAACCTCGAAAGCATCTCCCAATGCTGAAAGAAAAGAATCAGCGGAATGTGTTCCCAAATCCTTGATTACCCGATTGTAATCCATGATGTGTAGTTGATTGGAAGGGAAAAGTGTCGTCAGAAAAAAATTGGCTGAAGGCGTTGCTTCTGTTCCTAGAGCTGCTCTCACTTTTGCTGCAGAAGCAGCGCGATGATGACCATCTGCGATATAAGAGCAAGGAACTTGTGCTTTGAACAATTCTGTAATACGAGCGATGGTTTGATCGTCATTCACAATCCAGATGCTATGCTGGATTCCATCTTCTGCTATAAAATCATATTGTGGACTTTTTTCACCTGACCACTTATTGATAACATCATCAATATCAGCAACTGATCGATAAGCCAAGAAAACATTCCCGGTTTGGGCACCCGTAGTTTTAATGTGATTGATACGGTCTAGTTCTTTTTCTGGACGCGTGAATTCGTGTTTTTTGATCAGGTCATTTTCATAATCATCCACCGAACTTCCACATACCAACCCGGTTTGACTACGTCCATCCATAATCAATCGATAAATATAGTAGCAAGGTTTGCTTTCTTGAAAAAGAATATTTCGACTGACAAACGCGGTTAGATTTTCCTTTGCCTTTGCATATACTTCAGCACTGTGAATATCCACGGATTCATGTAAATCTATTTCGCTCTTGGTGATATGCAAAAAAGAATTCGGATTGCCCTGTGCTTCTGTTTTAGCTTCCTGACTGTTCAGTACATCATATGGTTTGGATGCTACTTGTTTTGCCAATTGAGGTTCGGGGCGTAATGCGTTAAAAGGAGAAATGGTGATCATAGTTAATTATTGCTGCAAAATTACGGTGATTCAAATGAATGACCTTGTTTAAGATGTTTGTTTATCCATGTATGCGTGTAAAATCCTGCATGGTTTGTATCAGATAATCCACGTAAGACTGTGGAATTGCGTTGTACAAAGAAGCCCGGAAAGCCCCGGCCAATCGGTGTCCTTCAATGCCGTAAATATTCCGATCTTTTGCAAATGCACTGAATTGTTGATTACGTTCTGCAGAATCCAATGAAAAACAAACATTCATCTTACTCCGGTCTTCCCCAGTGACCATTGTATGAAACAATGGATTTCGATCTAATTCATCATACAAATCATTTGATTTTTTCAGATTGATTTGCTCCATGGCAGCTACTCCACCCTGTTCTTTTAACCATCGAAGCGTGAGTAAGCAAGTGTATAATGCAAATACAGGCGGCGTGTTCAACATGCTCTTTTCAGCGATATGCTTTCTGTAATCAAGCATGGTAGGTATAGCACGTTTTATTTTTCCTAACAGGTCTTCACGCACAATCACTAGTGTAACCCCGGCCGGACCCAAATTTTTCTGTGCACCGGCATAAATCAATCCAAAACGATTGAAGGGAAGCACACGACTGAACAAATCACT
>JBILCT010000244.1:0-3040 GCA_044353025.1 Ferruginibacter sp.
CAATTATTAATTTCAAACTGGCGAAGAATGGTCGGTTTTGAAATGGACCTATCAATTGAATATTGTAAAAAAGAGGACTTAACTTATTTTACCGGGAAAAAATTTCAACTCATCATCAAACAAGATCCGAATTTACCGCGCAGAAATAATGCATAAAAAAAGAACCATATTGATTGCCGGTCCTATTCCTCCTCCTGCAGGTGGAATCAGTATTCATATTCATCGTTTAAAGTATATCCTGGAAGATCATTACAACGTGTTATTGATAGATGAATCTAACACGCAAAAACCCGGATTATTTAATATTCGCACTTTAGGTTTCAAAACTTATTTCCAACTTATCCATCAATCAGACCTCATATATATTCACAGTGGAAATCGATTCTTTAAAAAACTGCATATTATTTTCGGCAGATTGTTTCAAAAAAAGATTCTGATTACCATACATGGATATGGAAAAAAAAGAGCGGGGATTTTCCGGCGTTGGGATGAGTTGATTTATGGATTAGCGCATCAAATTATTTTAGTAAACAAAGAGATTTTTCAAAAAGTTCATTTGCCTCCCAATAAATGCATTATTAGAAATGCTTTTTTGCCTCCCATATTAACGGAGGAAAATCCATTACCGGAATATGTAATGGAGCGCATTGCTGAGTCCAAAAAACAAAAAAAGCTAATTCTGATCAACAATGCATCACGCTTAGATACTTTTAAAAGCGAAGATTTATACGGATTAGACATGACATTGAAAGCAGTAAAAGCGCTGAAGTCATTCGGACTTGAAGTGGATTGCATCTTTTGTGTTTCATCTTTAACAAACGGAAAAGACAGATTTGACGAAGGTTTGGCTTTCATCAAATCAAATGAACTAGCATCGAATTTTTTGTTGATTCATGAAAAACTTTCCTTTGTACAACTCATTACGCAATGTGATATCGTATTAAGAACAACAAATACCGATGGAGATTCATTAACTATCCGGGAAGCACTCTATCTTAAAAAACCCGTTCTTTCTTCGGATGCTGTGAAACGTCCAACTGGAACTCATTTATTCATAACAAGAGATCAAGCAGACCTTAATTTCGAATTAAAGAAAATGGTTGAATCGATACAAAATAAAGGCAGTGAACATATCATGGAAAGTAGAATGGAATTAGATGGGAATCCTGAATTTTATGTAAAACTCATTAAAGAAATGATTTAATAAGATTATTATAATTGACCTTGAAAAAAGTACAAACCATATCGGATGCCTATCATTTGCTGGCACGCTTCTGTGATCAGGAGAATTATTGCGGGTATGATCCCTATGATGGTTTGAACAGTCGTCTGTTTCAAAAAATCCCATTTTTTCGGAATAGTCGTTTCATCCGGCTCGTATGGATTCAGTTTTTTAAAAGAAGTCCGATCAATCTTCGTCGATTCGTTGGCATACAAAAGGAATACAACCCTAAAGCCATTGGATTATTTCTGTCTGCATTCTGCGCACTGTACAAACAGCATCCTAAAGTAGAATATCTAAGTAAAATTAAACACTTTTTATCCTTGTTGGAATCCATGGAGAGCAAAGGATATTCGGGGAGTTGTTGGGGTTACAATTTCGATTGGGAATCCAGGGCTTTTTTTCAGCCGAAATTTACACCGACCATCGTGGCCACCTCATTTATTGCCGATGCAATTATGGATGCCTATGATGTTACGAAGGATGAAAATTTATTGAATAAAGCGAGAAGCGCATGTGAATTCATGTTGAAAGATTTGAATAGAAGCGAGGAAAATCAGTCTGGATTTGCATTTTCTTATTCCCCACTTGATCAAAGCATCGTCTATAATGCTTCATTATTGGGCGCAAGATTATTTGCACGTGTATATGCACATACCAAAGAACCTATACTTTTTGAAACTGCGCATAAGGTAGTCCGTTATTGTTGCCATGCGCAACAGAAAAACGGGTCTTGGGCATACGGAGCCCTCCCCTTTCATCAGTGGATTGATAGTTTCCATACCGGATACAATCTGGAATGTTTGGCAGATTACGCCAAATACACAGGGGACCATCAGTTCAATTCACATATGGAAAAAGGATTTGATTTTTATATCCAAACTTTTTTCATGGAGGATGGCACACCAAAATATTACAGTCACAAAGTATTTCCAATAGATATTCATGCACCAGCTCAATTGGTCATTACACTGATTAAATTAAATCGTGTGGAATTGCACAGAGAACTCGTAGAAAAAGTACTTTGTAAAACCATTGAAACCATGCAGGATAAAAAAACCGGATATTTTCATTACCAAATCAATCGATGGTTTAAATCAAAAATTCCATACATGCGCTGGTCGCAAGCCTGGATGTTTGTTTCACTCGGTCAATACCTGCTCCATACCCAATCTCAACAATTACAACATGAAAATCTGGTTTGACCTTTCGAATTCACCGCACATTAATATGTTCCATGATCTGATCAGAGATTTGGAGCAAAGAGGTCATGAGATTATCATCACTTCCCGACCATTGGCAAACACGATAGAATTACTGGATCAACGTGGATTAAAACATACGGTAGTCGGTGAGCATTACGGAAAAAATCTGTTTAAGAAAATCTTTGGCTATCCGATTCGAGTTTGGCAATTGCGTAATTATTTGAAACCGCTTAAGCCAGACCTTGCGATTTCGCAAAGCTCATTTCACTCTCCCGTTGTTGCCAAACTTTTGGGTATTCCGGCTATTTACACCAACGATAATGAACATGCGATGGGCAATCGTCCGGCATTTTTATTTGCAGATACAATTTTAATTCCGGAAAATCTGGTTATAGAAAAAGTAGCTAGACTGGGTGTTTCTTCAAAAAAAGTAATTCAATATCCCGGTGTAAAAGAAGGGATTTATCTGTGGGGAAAAGGAGCATCGATCTGGCAAAACAGAAAGAACCTTTCAGAAAAAGCAGAAATTTATATTCGTCCGGAACCGCAAACAGCACAGTACTACAAAGGAAAGCAGAACTTTTTGGATGAAACGATCGTGGCATTGAAAGCA
>JBILCT010000245.1:0-3036 GCA_044353025.1 Ferruginibacter sp.
TAATCTATCAAAAATAATCCCAGTCCATTACGACTGGGATTATTCATTTGGTGCGGTTCTTTTTCTCAATGTTCATTTTGGTGAACGTGTTATGTTAATCATCTTTCCCATAAAAAAAAGTTCCCGGTAAAACCGAGAACTGTATGAAAATTCGAATATTATGTATGCTGAAAATGGAGTTCGATTAAATATCAATCGCTTCTCCGTAGGCCGCAGCTGTGGCTTCTTTCAGCCCTTCGCTCATGGTTGGGTGCGGATGCACTGCATTCAGGATTTCATGTGCAGTCGTTTCTAACTTACGCGCAACCACCGCTTCAGCGATCATTTCGGTAACGTTGTTTCCAATCATGTGACAACCTAAAAACTCACCGTACTTGGCATCATAAATCACTTTGATAAATCCTTCGGTGCTTCCACCAGCTACAGCTTTACCACTGGCTACAAATGGGAATTTACCCACTTTCAATTCATAACCCGCATCTTTGGCTGCTTTTTCTGTATATCCTACAGAGGCTACTTCAGGGAAGGTATAGGTACAACCCGGAATATTGTTATAATCCATCGCTTCAGGATGATGTCCACTTAAGTGTTCAGCAGCATTGATTCCTTCTTTGGCTGCAACGTGCGCCAATGCTTGTCCGGGCGTGCAATCACCGATGGCATATAATCCTGCAACACTGGTTTGTTGGTTGGCATCCACGATGATTTTTCCTTTATCTGTTTTTACGCCTAAAGATTCCAGACCAATATTTTCAATGTTCGCAATAACACCTACGGCACTTAATAAAACATCCGCTTCCAATACAACTTCACCTGTTGCTGTTTTTACGGTTGCTTTTACCCCATTTCCGCTGGTGTCTACTTTGGTTACTTCGCTGCCCGTCATGATGGTCATGCCTTGCTTTTTGAATTGCTTTTCCATTTCCTTGCTGATATCCTCATCTTCAACAGGGAGTATGCGAGACATAAATTCTACGATGGTTACCTGTGTGCCCATGCTATTGTAGAAATAAGCAAATTCGCTACCGATGGCGCCACTTCCGCAAATGATCATGCTTTTGGGCTGCGTTGGTAAGGTCATAGCTTCTCTGTAGCCAATAATTTTCTTTCCGTCAATGGGCATGCTTGGTAATTGTCTTGCTCTGCCTCCGGTAGCAATGATGATATTTTTCGCTTCCATTATTTGTTTGGAACCGTCGGCTGCAGTTACTTCAAGTTTATTAGAGCCAACTAATTTTCCATTGCCGATAATTACATCAATCTTATTCTTTTTCATCAAGAATTGAATGCCTTTACTCATTTTATCTGCAACGCCTCTACTACGTTTGATAACCGCTTCAAATTCCGCAATGGCTGAATCTACTTTGATTCCATAATCAGCCGCGTGTTTGGTGTATTCAAAAACCTGGGCACTTTTCAACAATGCCTTCGTTGGGATACAACCCCAATTCAAGCAAATGCCACCCAGACTTTCACGTTCAACGATGGCCACTTTCTTACCCAATTGGCTTGATCTGATGGCAGCAGGATAACCACCGGGTCCGCTTCCTAAAACGATTACGTCGTAATTCATCTCTGTAATTTTTTTGGTTACATATTGTCACATCTGTTAGAAGCATCCTTCGTTTGATAATCCCATTATCAAGACTAAAAGTTGCCTGTAGACGTGAATTTTAGTTGTTGCGAAATTAACCCAACAATTGGGATTCACCAAAATGGAGTCGCATTGAATTTACGTAAGGGGCATCTTACCTTTGCAACATGTTTAAAAAGTTCCTTATTGTAAGCATGGTTTTAATTTTTGCACAGCTCAACTCAACCGCACAGGAAATTCCTTCATGGAAATTAAATGAGCTGAATCAATACATCTCCAATCATCCGAACGAATTACTCGTGATAAATTTTTGGGCTACCATTTGCAAGCCTTGTGTGGAAGAAATTCCTCATTTTATCGAAGTTTATCAGCGAAATAATAAGCGTCCGATTAGACTCATATTCATTAGTCTCGATGCCAATGATATGTATCCTAAATCATTGCGGCAATTCATTAAAAAAAGAAAATGGAAAGCAGATTTCATATGGTTGAACGAGACTGATGCAAATGTATTCTGTCCGGCAATTGATCCAGCTTGGTCAGGGTCTATTCCGGCAACTTGGTTTATCTACGGCTCCAAAGGGATTCGAAAATTTGTAGAATCTCCGATTTCTGAAGCTGAATTTGAAAAATTACTAGAATTATATTTTCAATAAAAAACGTCCGCTTAAGGCGAACGTTTTCAAGCATTTTTTTTAACTCTTTCGTTTGATGGAGCATCCAATGCTCTTTGTTTCCGGTAAACTGATCGTTTCCCCTTTAATCATTTCCTTCATAGCCGCTTCAACATGTTTGCGCTTTACTCCGGAAGCATCGTTGGTGTTATCGTCTATTGCACCATGGTAAACCAGTTTATTGTTTCTGTCAAACAAAAAACACTCGGGTGTTCGGGTTGCTCCGAAAGCATCTGCCACTTCATGTGCATTATCTAAAACATAAAAGCATTCCAATTTTCTTTGAACAGCGTATTCCTGCATGGCCGGGTAGCTGTCCTCTCCGGTTCTGTAAGCTTCGTTGCTGTTTAAAATAATCATCCCAACTTGGTTACTTTTTGTAATTGTAGTCAATTGTTGAATACGTCTTTCTGTTTTGATAACATACGGACAAGTATTTGCGCTGAAAATAACCAGCAACCCATTTTCCATAACTGCTGATTTTAGATTCACTTCTTGGCCGGATACATCTTTCAATGGATGGGCTTGCATTGGCATTTCACTGCCAATGGGAAGTGGTGTGATCGGATCTGAATTAAAAGCACTCAGTAATACGATTCCAAAGAGTGCAGCAATTAATTTTTTCATTGGTTGATTGATTTTAAGTGTTAATTATAATTATTTAGTTGTCTGATGCGCCTTTCTTTTTTCAACTTGGGAGTGTAAGGAACTGATACTTACATTCATTTCAAACCCAATTAGAATAGCAAGGGAATTGATATAAATCAG
>JBILCT010000248.1:0-3022 GCA_044353025.1 Ferruginibacter sp.
ACGGTTGTGTCCGCCAGGAAAATCGGACCTTTTTTGGTGAACAACAAATACATCCCCGCGATTTTGCTCACGCCAGGCTCCATACCGATGATCTGCAATGCAGGGCGAATGGTTTCAGGATAATTTCTGCTCAATCCACTGATCATACAATCTGCTTCACCGGTTTCCACCATCATACAACCAAAATGATTCCGGTCTTTCATTGCCTTGATGGCTTCGTAATGATTGACCCCTTTGCGATTTCGTTTGGCGAAGAATACTTCACCAAACTCTTTACGAATATCTGCATGTTCATCATCTTTTGGATTAATGATAGGCATATCATCGAGTTCCACCGCATTTTCTTCCGCCAATCTTCTGATGACTTTTTCATCACCCAGGAGTATTGGAAATCCAATGCCTTCCTCCATTACCATTTGAGCCGTTTTGAGAATCTTCGCATTTTCAGCATCTGCAAAAACAATTCGCTTCGGATTACTTTTCGCTTTGTTACTTAGAATTCTGCTTAATTGATTATCGAGACCCAGGCGCTTATTTAATTCAATTTTGTACGCTTCCCAATCTGTGATATTGATACGGGCTACGCCACTCTCCATCGCGGCTTTTGCAACAGCAGGCGCAACCGTGGCCAAT
Source organism: Ferruginibacter sp. (assembly GCA_044353025.1). GTDB lineage: Bacteria > Bacteroidota > Bacteroidia > Chitinophagales > Chitinophagaceae > Ferruginibacter. Next base: position 634 of record JBILCT010000248.1, read on the forward strand.
AATCTTGGATCGAATGGTTTTGGGATAATATAATTAGGACCGTAAGAAATCGTCTTCTCATTGTACGCCAAATTCACAATATCCGGAACCGGTGTTTTGGCCATCTCTGCCAAAGCATATACTGCAGCGAGTTTCATGGGTTCATTGATTTGCTTGGCACGCACATCCAATGCACCTCTAAAAATATATGGAAAACCCAAAACGTTATTCACCTGATTCGGATAGTCACTTCTTCCGGTAGCCATGATCAAATCTTTACGACTAGCAGCAGCCAATTCGTAAGAAATTTCCGGATCCGGATTGGCCATGGCAAATACGATTGGATTTTTCGCCATGGATTTTACCATCTCCTGTGTCACTACGTTTCCTACACTCAAACCGATGAACACATCCGCTTCCTTCATCGCTTTGGCCAAATCGTAGTCTTTATATTTTGAATTAACACAGAACGGCTTTTTAAGTGCTTCTACATCTTCACGTTCATTATGCAAAATTCCTTTTCGATCAAATAATATGAAGTTGGATGGCTTGGCTCCCAATGATTCATATAGCTTGATACAAGCCATGGCAGCTGCTCCTGCGCCATTCACCACAAATCGTACTTTATCGATTTTTTTACGTTGAATCTCCAATGCGTTCAACAATGCAGCGCCTGATATGATGGCAGTGCCATGTTGATCATCGTGCATCACCGGAATATTGCATCGTTCGCGTAAGGCCTGTTCAATTTTAAAACATTCAGGCGCCTTGATATCTTCCAGATTGATTCCTCCAAAAGTTGGCTCCAACGACTTCACAATATCTACGAATTTATCCGGGTCAGTCTCATCTATCTCAATATCAAAAACATCAATGTCTGCAAATATTTTGAACAATACACCCTTCCCTTCCATGACAGGCTTTCCAGCTGCCGGTCCTATATTACCTAATCCAAGAACCGCAGTTCCATTACTGATTACGGCAACCAGATTTCCCTTGGCTGTATATTTATAAACATCATCCGGATTGGCCGCGATTTCTAAACAAGGTTCTGCAACACCCGGTGAATAAGCCAAACTTAAATCTCTCTGTGTTTTAGCTTCCTTCGAAGGTATAACCTCAATCTTCCCTGGTCTGCCTTTGGCATGATATTCTAATGCTTCTTGTTTACGAGATGTTTTTGCCATTTTTTCCGCTTTGCTTACTTTATGTAATAATTAAAATATCGTGATTTTACGCAGGTTGCAATTTACAACATTCAATCCATGCATTACCATCGGTTAAACATAGTTTTATCAATGTGAAAAACTCTTAAAAAAAAACGAGTCGCATAAAAGCGACTCGTTGTGATGAAAGTATTCTTTGCTTAAAAATTTGTTGACCCGTTTCTTTGAATTGAATAACGAAAGGTGTAATAGCGCGCATCATAAATTTTAACTGAATCAGATGCATTGTTTTGCGGTGTTGCACCTCCTTTGTAGTAATTCAAAATTTCAAGTTTTGCATATTTACCATCGGCCGTTTTAATCACCAATACTTTACCGGGAATCGGTGTAATCAAATTAGCTGGTGGTGGCGCTGAAACATACCATCCATTACCTGAGCCTGTAGGAATCGCCAAACGTCCAACTGTATCCACTCTTAGTGAATCTGTATACACTGAATTTAGCTCACTGAATAATCCATTAAAAATATAGGCACGTCCTTGTCCCGGGCCACTGGTTCCACCATTAATTAGAATCGTGGTGCGCTTAAATGCAATGTCCCAATTGGTTGAGTTTGAATCTGTAACAGGAATTCGACTGTTTGTACGCAAATTGAAAAATGTATACTCATTGGTGCTTCTAATACTTGGCGGACCTTGTGGATTGGGTGTAAAACTAGTCACTGAATCTGCCACTAAATTTCTCACAGTGTCAATAGCTAGTGCAGTAGGTGTTGGATTCGGAGTAGGTTCGTCTTTCTTGCAGCTGTAAGCGAATACCAAGACGCCCAAAGAAAGTACAAAACTGATTTTTTTCATGATGAAGGATTTATGGTTTTTGAAGTTGATTTAAAATTGATATCGAAGGGTAGCATATAACATTCGTCCTTGCTGATTGGGAAGATTTTCATTGTCTTGATAATTCAACAGATTATCGATGCCTGCCATCCAATCCCAATGTGTATTCCATTGTTTGCCAACACTTGTATTCAACAATATGAAACCGTTGGCTTTTTGATCTCCCAAGTTGTATAATCCATTTCCATCTCGGTCGGCAACAAACCATCCTGAACGGTAGTTTGCACGCATTGTGATGAACCATTTTTTTTCATGCTCATAGGTTAATTTCACCTGAGCCATGTGTTCGCTTCTATTGGCTAATCCGGCATACTCAGACCAAAGAAGGCGTCTTGTTTCACCTGAAAG
>JBILCT010000249.1:0-3019 GCA_044353025.1 Ferruginibacter sp.
AACGCGCACACCATTGAGAAAGCTTCTTTGGTTATCTATTTTCGGAGAGATTAATCAGCTTATCATCAAACCGCATCCTCGTAAATCACTGTTTTCCATTCTGCCTTCAATACTGAATCTGCCATCAGAATACAATGTTCCATAGTCTTCCGTTTCTATGAAACTGCAGGAATCTATGTTGTGCAAATCAATAATATTTATGCCACCTCTCAATCCATTACCTGTGTTTGCTTGTGGAACCAATATGGTCGTAGGGTCATCTTCTGATCTGACCAATATTCGTAGTTGTTTGGGCGATTGGAAGATTCCATCTCCGGTGGAATAGGCCTGAGACATGAGTTCTGTCATTCCATATTCCGAGTGGATTTGATCCAGTGACCAAGCATCTTTTAAATGCTGATGAAGCGCTTGTTTGCTGATCTCTTTTTTTCGGCCCTTCATCCCTCCGGTTTCCATTACAATCGTGTGAGTTAGTTTTTCACGGAATTCCGCCGCAAAATCCAATAATGCAAAACTTACGCCAATAAGCAGTGTTTTTTGCTTTGCCTTTTCTTGCATTAATAAAGTGGCGGTTAAATCATCATGATTGTACAAATAAAATCCACTATCGGGATGGTTGCTGTTTTGGATCAAATCATCAGCCATATAAACCAAAGAGGAGTGTTGACGCTCCAAATAGGAGGGTAACAAAGCAATTACACACCATGAATTGATCGATCCATAAAATTGCTCAAAGGTTTGTCTGAAACTTCGTTTGTATAAATTCAATGATCTGACAGCATGTCTGCTTGGAATTGAACCAGTTGTGCCACTGCTTTCAAAAATATGTTCCGGCTCATATTCACCTGTTTTTATCAGCATTTTTTTGAATTGACGTATGGGCAAGAACGGGATACCCTCCAAACGAGTAACTGATTCAGGGATTACATTTCTGAAGTTGCAATAGTTTCTATAGGTAACATTATGTTCGTATTGATAGTGAAAAACAGACAGCGCCATTTGCTCAAATTGACCGAGTTCAAATGAGAATATCTTTTCTTGAATGATATGATTGGGCAACAGAACTGACATAGACCAACAAAATTGCATTTTTTTGACTGTTTTATGTTGATCCGATGACTTAATTTTAACCCTATGAAGAATAAATTGAAAAAAACAGGGATCATTTTATTATCCTTTAGCTTTCTTGTCGCTTGCAATAAAGATAAATTCGCAACAGTTCCTCAAATCAAATTCATTTCGCTATCTCCTAATTCATGGAGTGCTGATAATACCAGTCTTTCAGGTCCGAAATTAAAATTTCAAATTACAGATCGGGAAGGGGATTTGGGTTGGCAAAATGATGCACCATCATACGTATACATACGTCTGTCCAGAGATACTACCGAGCCTTACGATTCCCTACGATTCCCATCTATGCAACTCGCAGATCCATCCAATCTGAATGCAGAAGTGGAGGTAGATATCGCAGAAGCGTTACCTCCTCCGCATTTTCCACGTCCATACATGGATACCATTTATTTTGATGTTTACGTAAAAGATCGGGCAAACAACAAAAGCAATATTTTACGAACACCGGAACCATTTTTTTATTACACGCCATGACCATTGACTGGTCATGAAATGGCTGATTAAGTACCAAGTCGTTACTGCCAGTGCTGCAGCCATGCTTGCCGCAGATGCAGTTTGCATATACGGTAAAACGAATTCGGTTTTTCCAATATTGTTGGTGTTATTTTCATCACTGGCAGGTTATAACACATACAGATTTGTATTTCAATACAACAAGATTAAACACCTGCGCTTTATTCAATGGCCCTCCAGGTTTAAAGTCAGGGCCTCATTCATTATTTTTCCTGCATTAGGATGCTTCTTCGTTTTATTGCTTCGTGCTGATTTACGCCCGATATTTTTGGTAGGGTTTACTTTTTTTCTTTTTTATGGTGGAACAAGGTTTCATTCGACTCCCCTTAAACTACTTCAATGGTTTGGGTATTTGAAAGCACCTCTTTTGGCGTTGAGCTGGTTTGTTATGACCAGTTTTTTACCGGGAAATCGATTTGTTTCAGAAAATAAAACTGATTTTTCGAATTTGACAATTAGATTCATTTTACTTCTTCTGATAGCGCTGGCTAATGATATACATGATCGAGATAAAGACATTGTTCGCGGTGTGTTGACTTGGGCAGCTCGGTTAAATAGACAGCAAATGCTAATCCTAGGATCTTTCCTAATCTTAACTGCTTTTTTTACTGCATTGATTTTGACGCTAGGGAGTCCGGGATTAGATTTCCCAATTTCGGGTACGATAAACCTCTTGATTGCTTTCAGCTGCTTTTATTATTCCTTCAAAAGTTTACCGTACCATATTCATGTGTTAATGATGGATGGATGTTTGATTCTATGCGCTTTGTCGTCTTTATTTGAAAACTATTTACGTAATTTGCTTTTCTAAAATAATACCCATGGCAAAACTGGTTAAAAAGAAAAAAGGACTTATCGGAGATGAATCTTATAGTTTCCTCAAAAACTACATCAATACACCATCCCCAACCGGATTTGAAAGTGGCGGACAAAAAGTTTGGCTAGATTACATCAAACCCTATGTGGATGAAGTGTTCACCGATCCTTATGGAACTGCTGTGGGAGTGGTAAATCCTCAAGCACCATTCAAAGTGGTTATCGAAGCACATGCGGATGAAATCAGTTGGTTTGTGAATTATATCAGTCCGGAAGGTTTAATTTATTTAAAGCGAAATGGGGGCGTCGATCATCAAATCGCTCCTTCCATGCGTGTACTGATTCATGGTAAAAAAGGACCAATAAAAGCAGTCTTCGGATGGCCTGCGATTCATACACGCCTGAATAATCCGGAAGCCAAAGAACCTCAACCAAAGGTTGATAATCTTTTTCTGGATTGTGGTGCACGATCAAAGAAAGAAGTGGAAGCGCTTGGTATTCATGTAGGCGCGGTTGTCGTGTATGCAGATGGATATGATGAGCTGGCCCACGATTTCTT
>JBILCT010000250.1:0-3003 GCA_044353025.1 Ferruginibacter sp.
CGCACAAAATGATTGGAAATCAAAATATGGATTTCTTTTGAGTGATCTAGAAAAAATGTATCAGCAAATAGAACCGCTTTCCCTGGCCAGAGACTATCAGAATGAAACCGTCGGCAGAATTGAGTTTTTCAATGCTGCTGCCATCATGAATTCGCTGATGAAAACACTCCTGAATACTTCCAACAATGCAGAAGAAGCGATGGCCAAAGCATTAGGAAAAATGGATGAGCATTTCAAAGAGGTTGATCAACAAGTAGACCAAAAGTTATTTATTGCTTTGATGCAATTATATCTGAATGACATCCCAGCCCAACGCTGCTCACCTTTGATGAATGATTGGTTCAAACGGAATCAAAATCAATTGGAGCTTGCAACAAAAAATCTATACGAATCTTCCCTGATGAGTCGTCCGGATGCCATCTTTGATTTGTTCAATAAAAAACCGGCAGACATCATCCTCGCACTAAGAATAGATACCGCACTACTCATGTATCAGGATATCATCCAAACTTATCAAAAACAAGTGGGTGATATCATTCAGCCTATACAAGCCAATATCAACAAACTACAACGACAATATCTGGAAGCTCAGATGACTATTTTTACTGAAAAGAAGTTTTATCCCGATGCCAACTCCACCTTAAGAGTTACTTATGGGAACGTTAAGGGCTATAAACCAAGAGATGGTGTTCAGTACGATTACTACACTTACTTGGATGGGGTGATGGAAAAGTACAAACCGGGCGACTACGAATTTGATGTGCCTAAAAAACTTATTGAGCTATATGAAGCGCGTGATTATGGACAATATGGAGTAGATGGAAAGCAACCGGTTTGTTTTATCGCAGCCAATCATACCACCGGAGGAAATTCTGGAAGTCCGGCCTTGGATGCACGTGGCAGACTGATTGGATTGAATTTTGATCGTGTTTGGGAAGGAACTATGAGTGATATTAATTATGATCCTTCCATTTGCAGAAATATCATGGTTGACATCCGTTATGTTTTGTTTATCATCGACAAATTTGCCGGTGCTAACAATTTGATTGCGGAGATGACAATTGAAAAATAAGTCAAAGACTTCCAAATACGCGTTGTAAAACTTCGGTGGATCTTGCCAAAGGATCTTTTCGTATGTGCAATTCCTCTTTAGCGATCAGCGTAAATAATCCATCCAGTGCTTTTTCTGTGACATATGCAGTTAAGTCAGGATTGATTTTTTGCTTACTGATCATATTGTAAGGCATAACCAGATCAGACCAGTATTTGGTTGCCTCCACCTGATTCAGTGCTTGTCTGACAACGGGTTTCATTTTTTCCGTAAGCGAATTCATACAAGTCCTTCTGAGAAATTGAGTAGCAGCGTCCGGATTACCTTTCAGTATGCTTACCGCATCTTGAATTGTAAGTTTGAAAATTGCTTGCTTGAAAATTTCTGCAGATGTAGAAACTGCAGTTTCTGCTCCACGATTCATGGCCAATAAGGCACGATCAACTTCACTGCCTAAACCAAGCTGACGTAGTCGTGATTCAGCTTTCCTTGCATCAGGAGGCAATAAAATTTTTAAAAGAGAATCACGGAAAAAACCATCCACTGCCCCCAATTTTGTTACACTAACACCAACACCTTGCACCAACGCTTCTTTAAGTCCGCGGGTCGTTTCGTCTATGGAAGATGAATTGGTTTGACCATTTGATACAGCGGTCACCACTTTTTTCTTGATCCTTGATTGAATTTGCTTGCTATTGGGTAATTGCGCTGATAAGATGAAAGAGCTCAACATGAAAGTGCAAAAAGTCAAACTGATTTTAAACATTGGAAAGATTTTTCCAAAAATACCTGATCAGTATTTGATCGATGACAATTTGGTGTTGAAAAATCGTTAAAGCGATTACGGGAGTTTAACCAGCTTTTGAACCTTGCGATGTATTCCGCTACCGATTTCTATCATATAAACACCTGCCGGCAAATGCTGAAGCGAAATGGATGCGGTTTCAGCCGTCCAATTAAGCTTGAGCCTTATTCTACCTTGTGCATCTACAATTCGAACGGGCTGATTGTTCCATACATATTCATTTTCTGCACGAAGGTTCAAAGAAAATTGAACAGGATTTGGATAAATACGGACAGAAGGAATTGGTTTTTCGGTAACAGGAGTTTCTTCTGGTGTAGGAAGCGGAGCTCCACCTTCCACCGCATTACATGCGTTAGAAGTGAGCATTGCATTACGTGGACCACCTTCAGAAAAGCATGAACGCATGCGATTTTTCTGCCCAATGGTGAACATGTTCATACATGCATCGTTGGTGTAATCCATAAAATTCATGAACATATCACCATGAATGTCGGGAGAACATGTACTTCTTTTAGGAAAGCTCGGACAATTGGCATTGTAATATTCCTGTTTGGGTGTATCCCCAATTCCATCATCACCACAACTCTGATCACCCCAGATATGACGTAGCCCTAACCAATGACCAATTTCATGGGTTGCAGTACGACCTTTATTGAAAGCAGGACGAAGATTTCCAATGGTACCAAATACTTGATAATGAATCACAACCCCATCCTTTTCTAACTCACCTCCAGGTTGGGTTGCATATCCAATGGCATTGCCTTGTAAGTTGCATACCCAAATATTCAGGTATTTACGTGAATCCCAGGCATCATCTCCGCCGGCTGCGGTAAACTTTACAGCATCATCAAAACTGAAAGCAATAGTATTGGTAGCGCGACGAATAATTCCGTTGGTAGCTTTACCATTGGGATCGGTTTTTGCTAAGCAAAATTCGATTCGAGCGTCTGCCGATTTTTCCGTGAAGACTCCGGGAGTCATGGATGCATCAGCATTCTGACGACGAAAATCTTCATTCAAAACCTTTAATTGTGATAAGATTTGAGCAGTGGAAATATTTTGATCAGGAACATTATAAAGCAAATGGATCACAACTGGAATGTTGATTACCTCATTGGAGACGGTGTCTCGACCAGTAATAGGATCT
>JBILCT010000252.1:0-3001 GCA_044353025.1 Ferruginibacter sp.
AAAAATATTGCTCAGGCAAATTATCATTTGGATGAGATTAATGCACGGTTGACCTGGATTACCCAGCCTGAGCTTGATTCCGTTTATATTGAATATCGGGTATTTCACAAAAAACTGAATGCACCTGTTTATCGAATGCAATATGATAGTATTCGTTATTTTTTTCTGGCAGAAAAACCAGTGAAGTCATCCCAATTTACCCGTACCTCCGATGATTTTTTTGTTCCCGAGGATGGAAAAATAAAAGCCAATGGAAGCATCGGCCGGATTATCACGGTTGGAAACAACCAGGATGCTGTTATCAATTCCAATTTGAATTTACAATTGAGCGGATATCTATCAGACAGCATGGAATTGATCTTGGCTATTTCAGAAAATGCCAGTCCGATCCAACCCAATGGAAATACCCGTGATTTAAGAGATCTAGACCGAATTTTCATGCAGGTTGCCAAATCCAATTGGAAAGTACAATTAGGAGATCTTGATTTGAAAGAAAACAGATTTTCGTATCTCAATTTTTATAAAAGGGTACAAGGTATTTCTTATGTTCAACAAGCAGACATTCCTGATCAATGGAAAACTCAAACGCATGTAACAGGCTCAGTGGCAAAGGGGAGGTTTAACAGACAAATGTTGGAGATCATTGAAGGAAATCAAGGTCCATACCGGTTACGCGGTGCAAATAATGAATTGTTTTTTCAAGTGCTTTCGGGTACTGAAAAAGTTTTTATAGATGGTGTTCGTGTGTTTAGGGGTGAAGACCAAGACTATGTAATCAATTATAACACTGCTGAAATTTCGTTTACTCCTAAACAATTTATCACGAAAGACAAACGTATTCAAGTAGAATTTGAATATACCGATAGGAATTATCTCAATACCCAATGGTACCTCAATCAATCTTTTGAAAAACGTGAACGTTCCAAATGGAATCTAGCTTTCTTCTCGAACCAGGACAGTCGGAATAATCCGATTGATCGAGTGCTGGATAATAGACAAAAATTATTTCTATCAAAATTAGGGGATCGCTTTGAGGAAGCATTCTGGCCAAATGCTATGGAAGAAATACCGGGGGAAGGAAAATTTCTTTACAAAAAAATTGATACTACATGGGGGAACAATCAACACGATAGTATCTATGTGCTGAGTAGCGATACCACTCATAAACTTTTCAACCTTTCATTTAGCTATGTTGGTCCAGGTAATGGAAATTATCAGCCATTGCTGAATGGCGCAAATGGTAAAGTTTTTTACTGGATTGAGCCGGATTCACTGGGAAATAAAAAAGGAAATTATGAGCCGGTTGATTTTATTGTAACTCCTAAACGACTTCAATTATTGATGTTGTCGAATCAACTCGAGTTAGGTAAATCTACTCAATTTCGCTCTGAGTGGGCATTGAGCAGGTATGATGTGAATCTGTTTGCTTCATCCAATAAAGGCAATGATTGGGGATATGCAGGTAAAATGGAATTGGAAAAAAGAACCGATACATTCAAAACGTTGGGTCAATCTCAAATATTACACGTTAAATTAGGAGCAGAATGGGTAAGTCCAAATTTCAAAACGGTTGAACGATACAGAACAGTTGAATTTTATAGGGATTGGGGATTGCCGGTAATATTGAACCAAGTGGAAGAAAAATGGGGGAATATGGATCTGGCCTTGATTGGAAAAAACAAAGGAGAAACAAGATATCAACTTTCGCAATATCAGCGCGGTGATGGTTATCGTGGAGTCAGGCATCAATTGAATCAGCAATATGCCATCAATAATTGGCATTGGAATATTCAATTACAGCAAACTTCATTCCAACAATCCGGATCAAAAGGTCGATTTTTCAGACCTGTCATTGATCTAAAAAAACAGTGGAACAAGCAATCCATGGAGTGGGGGATACAATATTTGTTGGAGGATAATCGCATTCAAGATCGGCGTACAGATTCCATATTGATTCAATCATTTTCATTTGATCGAACAGAAGCTTATGTGCGATCTGCCGGTAAAACGGCTTGGAATCTTCGCTATTTCACCCGACGAGATCGATTACCCAATGGAACCGGATGGAAAGAGATTGATCAAAGTCATAATTATTTGGCAGGATTAGACTGGAATACCCATCCGATTCATCAAATCAGTATCAATGCAGGATTTCGGAATCTGGCAAATAAAGACGCCACCCGGGCCATACAACCGGATGAAAAAACTTTATTGAGTAGATTGAATTGGAATTTTTCACCTTGGAAAGGGTTTGTACAAGGGAATTTATTTTATGAAACCGGTGGCGGACAAGAACAAAAAAGGGAGTTTTCTTACCTAGCTGTTCCGGCAGGTCAGGGAGAATTTACATGGATAGATTACAATGGAAATGGAGTGGAGGAGTTGAATGAATTTGAACGTGCATTATTTCCGGATCAGCGTAAATATATCCGCATATTTACGCCCAGCAATGATATTGTTCGCGCCCAGTTTGTTCAGTTAAATTATCGTTTAGATATAACGCCTTCGCGGTTATTTGTTAATCAAGAAAATAAATTCAATAAATGGATATCCAAATTTCAGCTTTCCTCCAGTTTGCAATTAAATCGCAGGTCGTTGGCTGGAAAGAATTTCATCCTGCATCCTTTAAAGGAAATAAACAACGACACTTTACTAATCAGCCGTTTGCAGAACCAATCGCATTCCATTTTTTATCAGCGAACAGACACAAGATGGGGATTAGAGATCACACAAACTGATAATCGTTCTACTGCATTGTTGAACTATGGATTGGAGGAAAATCTTCAAACTGTTCGGTTTTTCAGGGGCAGAGTAGGATTAAGTAACTCATTACGTTTGGAATTTTTAGGAAAATTACAAGTGCAGGAATTGAATACAAAGGGAGATTTATTTCAAAACAGAAATTATAGAATTATTCAACAGCAATTAGAACCGCAAATCAGTTATGTCCATAAAAACAAATGGAGATCTAATTGGAATTTAGGCTGGTCCGGGAAGGAAA
>JBILCT010000253.1:0-2998 GCA_044353025.1 Ferruginibacter sp.
TCTTTAAATCTAGAATATCACTTCCAACTAGCCCTTTTAATTCTCGGTAAACACCAATCAGATTTCTTAAGTCATCAATAAATTGCTGGTCAGATGGTAATGCATTCATAGAATAGAACTTGCTACAGATATTGCCAAGTTCATACCCCTTCGCGAGAATTTTAGTAGCTTTCAAATCAATTGGCTCAAACGAAAATGAAGAAGTACTCTTCAATAAGCCTTGTGCTTTTGTTGCATTAGTCAATATTGCCTCTTTTGCTTCTTTAACGCCGTACTCCAATTCATACTGTGTCCAACCCTGGTTGAGTGAAATGTAAAAACCAGATAAATCGGAGCAAAAAAGATAAACAATGTAAAATCCAGTCTGAGCAGACGAAGTTACAGTCTTGTCAAATACACCTATCCACGCGGTTTCAGAAATCAAACCTTTTCCTATCGACCCTGTGACCAAATAGTTTTTATTTAGGCTTGCGCTCTTTGATAACTCAATAGGTATTTGGTCTACAATCAAATTCCAAGACAATAGATTTTTTGTTGCCTTAGATGTATCTAGTTTATCAATTTTGAATTGCTCAACAAATTCTTTTATTATATCAATCATCGTTTAATTTTTTATGTGCATAAAATATTTAATAAAAAAGCAAAGCTATCATCATTTCACCTGCACACAACCTATTTTAAAAAGAAATTCCGTAATTATTCCGTTCTTTGAAAAGTACTATTTTTGCTATGTGAAAATCAATCAATTAGGCTTAATAAACGATACCCGTACGTGGTACAAAAAGTCAGAACGAGAATGAAAGCGAGAGCGGACATTAAGTTCTGACTTTTTTATTTATGCTCATTCTGTTTCTCGATCATTGATATTTCTTTTTTACTTTTTGTATTCAATCTTTTGAATTGGTAAATTAATTCCGATTTAAAGACAAGATTCCCATTAATGGTGAGTAATGTTCTATTATGTTTCCAATTACAATAATGGTGAACGAATATTTCACCTGTCATTAATGTCAATCAAAATGCGTTGGTGTTTCACTGTATGAATCATGTTATTGGAATTTGCCATTGATATTTAGTTACTCTTTTGCTTACTTTACCATGTATCTCTTTTTTCAAGAAAAAAAGAAAGCGGAGGATCTTCCTGCGTAAGTATGATTCCCCAAAAAATTGAAATGCTCATTGGTCATGACTCGAATCATATCTGAACGGAATTATACGATTTAACTTAATCGACAAGAAAATCGCTATATCATGACTCATCAATTAATCTATCCCAAATGGTTTGTTGTCCTTAGAATTTTGTTAGGCATCTTACTCTTTATGAAGGGTATACAGTTTATCTATGACAACGCCATCATACAACAAGTGTTAGCATCACAAACCACATTCCAGGAGTTCACTTGGCTTCAAACCATCATTCCTTGGATACATTTGCTCGGAGGCGTTTTTATCACCATTGGAATGTTTACCAGACTGGCCATTGTATTTCAGCTTCCTATTTTAATTGGAGCGATTTTGTTTTCACCACAGGAAATGAGTCCTGTTGTATTTAATTCATCGCTCGCTTATGCCATTATTGTACTTGTGTTGTTGCTTATTTTTTTATTTATAGGTAACGGACCGGTTTCTTGGAAGAAAATGATAGACAAGGGGGATGGGTAAGGGGCTAGAGGTTAAATCGGAAAAATAAGCTTGGAATCTTTTGAACGTTTTATAAATGATCAAGTAAGCTGTTTTTAAATTATTGACACAAAAAGTCAAAAGATTGATGAATTAAGAATGCTTCAAATCCAATCCTATTCGTATTGATTTAATCGTGTTTTGGTAATACTTTTACCAAAAAAAAATTGTCTACGCCGATTTATCTAATATCCCCGCCTTTTACCCAGTTGAACACTCCTTATCCTGCAACTGCTTATTTGAAAGGGTTTTTAAACACGAAGAACATTGCTGCTTTTCAGAGTGACTTGGGGATTGAAGTGATCTTGAAATTGTTCTCTCAAAAATCGTTGGAACAACTGTTCGCCTTTTGTGAACGTCAATCTCTTCTGCAAACCAGCAACAGCGATAGAATTTTAAAACTGAAAGATAAATACCTGAATACAATTGATACAGTCATTTCGTTTTTACAAGGGAATCTGCCCACCATGGCCTATCAGATTGCGTCGGGGAAATTTCTGCCCAAAGGAAAAAGATTCGATCAGATAGATGATTTAGACTGGGCTTTTGGAACCATGGGCATTCAGGATAAGGCCAAATATTTTGCCACTTTATATCTGGAGGATCTTGGTGATTTTATACAAGCGAATATAGATCCTCATTTTGGTTTTAGCAGGTATGCAGAAAAGATCGGGCGTTGTGCGAATCAATTCGATGAAATTTATGAAGAACTTCAAAAGCCATTGTCTTATATAGATGAAATGCTGTTGTCCATTTTAGAAGAACGCATTTCACAACATCAACCTGAATTAATTTGTCTCTCGGTACCTTTTCCCGGAAACTTGTTAAGTGCTTTTCGAATTGCCCAATATGTAAGAAAAAATCATACCCATATTCATGTTGCCATGGGAGGTGGATTTGCCAATACAGAATTGAGATCCGTCAAGGATAAAAGAGTATTTGAATTTTTTCATTTCATCACATTGGACGATGGCGAAGCTCCGGTTGAAAACTTGCTCTATTTCGTCAGAAAACAAAATGACATCAACCAGCTGAAAAGAACTTTCTTATTAGATCAAGACGAATTGGTGTATGTCGACAACCCCTTCATCAAAGACTATAAGCAAGGTCAAGTGGGCTGTCCGGATTACAGTGATTTACCGTTAGATCAATACATCCATGTGATTGAAATCACCAATCCAATGCATAGCTTATGGAGCAACGGAAGATGGAACAAGCTTACCATGGCCCATGGATGTTACTGGGGTAAATGCACTTTTTGCGATATCAGTCTAGACTACATTAAAAGATACGAGCCTCTAAACGCAAAAATCCTCTG
>JBILCT010000254.1:0-2981 GCA_044353025.1 Ferruginibacter sp.
TGTGAACCTTTTCGCGTGTATAACACACAAGGCAACGGAATCTACGGAAACAACCCTAGATCAGACGTGGAATGGCAGTCATTCAGCAATTGGTGTCCGGGTGATGTGATTGATATTCGCAGAATCGATCTTGGAGCGGTTTCAGCTGGAGAACACAAATTCATGATAACAGTTCCTAATGCCGTATTCGCAAACAGAGAAGGCAATTTTCCACTCTCCGTTTATTTACATGGAAAAAAACAAGGATCATTAGATCAGGCAGAATATGTGGATACTACCGTGACTCCACCAGCAGATTCATCAACCAATGTAAAAGTGTATCCTAATCCTTCTGCTACTTTTATTACGGTTGAAACACAAAATCCGGATGCCATTCGCATAATAGATATGACGGGCAAATTGGTTTACTTAAATGAGAACCCCATACAAAAGACCATCATAAATACGATGCCTTTTGCCAATGGCATTTATGTGATTCAGGTACTGAAAGAAGGAAAATCTTTTCAGAAAAAGATTTTAGTGACACATTAATTTTATCGGTATTCGAAAAGCAGATCCATTTATTTATTTGAATCTGATGATCTCAGATAATCAATCAACTCATTGGTGAAAATTCTAGCGCCATTGAGTTTGAGATGACCCATGTCGTAATAATAAGATGAATCAGCATATCGAAGCTCGGATTGATTGTACACCAAATAAGATAAATCGTCTCCTGTTATTGATTTGATTCTCGTTTCCAAAGCAGGATTATGTACTTTATAATTCGGCGGAAAAACAAGAATAAGATGAATGTTATTTTGCTTGCAAATAGATTGAATTTGCTTCAAATTTTCTACTCTTTTTGGATTCTCTTCAACCTTTGAATAAAGGGTATCGTGTTCGTTGTATTGGAAAGTATAATTCGGCTTTGTAAATACGATTGGCATAGATCCGCAATTCCAAAGGGTATCAGTAGCACCAACTGTTTCGTCTGCTTTTTTAAACATGCTTTTTTCAATCCTAAACGTGTATAGGTATTTAGAGATGATGGGGTTTTCATTGTTTTGAATCAGTACATCATTGATGTATTTGTGTTGAGCCAGCGGATATAAAACATCGTTTCTGAAATTGAGCGATGCGTTGTCTTTCAGTGCCATGCTGTCGTCTATGGTTAACAGTATGGTTTTAGGCTTCTTGTTTTTTTTCAGGAAGGTTTGTAAAATGAATTGATGAAAATCTAAGTTGGAACCAGGATAAGAAAGATTGTAGCAGCTTTCATGTAAAGAATCTTGGATTTGCGCTGCGATGATGTTTCTCGCTCCTCTTGAAGAACCTAGAATCAATATATCGGTACTTATTTTTCCATCCATCGCCTTTTGTAAACGTGTGTCGTACAAATGATTTTCTTGGTATTTCAGTAGAAAAAGAAATGCGGGATCCAGCACCAAAATGATGATGAACAGAATCAGTATATTTTTTAAAAATAATTTCATCTTAAAATTGAAAATAAATGAACTGCTGTTCCGAACTCAGGTGAACGATACAGAAATAAATCATCAACAAATAAATCACCCACCTGAGAATAGTATATTTTATCGACCGAATTTTTCTTTCATCTCTTCTCAAATGCCAATCTGTAAGCAATAATGGAACGATATAAATGAATGCTGATTTTCCTCCTGGCAAATGAAAATATTGTGAAGGATTTTGAATGGAGCTGCTTGCGATTTGGCTGATGTAACTCCACGCATCAGTCAAGTCTTTTGACCTAAAAAATATCCACGCGAAAGTGACAAATGAAAATGTAACAATCATCTGAAACAATTCTTTGACATGTGGTAATTTTCGATCTTGTGCAACAATTTCAGTTGTGTGTTTTCTGTTTTTATTCATCAATAATAATGGAAGAAAGCCGCAGGCATGAATGAAGCCCCAAACGATGAAGTTCCAACTTGCTCCATGCCAAAAACCACTGACCAGGAATATGATGAAAGTATTGCGAATCGATTTGAAAAGTCCAGATTTTGATCCTCCTAATGGGATGTATAAATAATCTCTGAACCAAGAGGATAATGAGATATGCCACCTTCTCCAGAACTCAGCAAGGTCTCTTGAGAAGTATGGAAATTTGAAATTGCTCAAGAGTTCGAAACCAAAAAGTTTTGCCGTACCTAATGCAATGTCTGAGTACCCACTAAAATCGCAATAAATCTGAAAACTGAAAGCGATGGCACCAACGATCAATGTAAACCCATCCAACTGTTGGTGATTGTTGAAAATATGGTTTACGGTTTCTGCCAGTCCATCTGCAATAACTACTTTTTTAAACATGCCCCATAGCATGAGTCTGCAACCATCTAATGCCTGCTCGTAATTAAAGGTTCTTCTTTTTTGAACCTGAGGCAACAAGTGATTGGCTCTTTCAATCGGACCCGCCACTAGAAGCGGAAAAAAACTTACGAATACCGCATAGTCCACAAAATTATTTACTGGCTTTTGTTGTCCGCGATAGATGTCGAACACATAAGACATTCCATGAAACGTATAAAATGAGATACCGACTGGGAGCGCTAAATCAAGAAAATAAGGATTGATATGAATTCCTATGGCTTCGAATCCATGTTGAAATTGTTCTGCGAAAAAGTTATAGTATTTAAAAATGGCCAAGACACCTAAATTATTGATGATACTGAGCCAGAGAAACAGCTTTGCTTTTTTTCTATTCTCATCAAAAACAAAAAAACCATACACATAATCTAGAAGCGTGCTAAGCATCAGTAAACCCATAAATTTCCAGCTCCACCATCCATAGAAGAAGTAGCTGGCAACAAGAATTAAGGCATTTTGAAGGTTGAGTTTTCGGTTAAACACAAACCAATACAACAGAAAAACAATCGGTAGAAAGAGTAAGAATTCGAACGAATTGAATAACACTTAGAAAAATGTTTAAAAGGAATAAAGTTTTGACTAAGATAATTTTTTTATGCCGAATAGTGCGC
>JBILCT010000016.1:0-10255 GCA_044353025.1 Ferruginibacter sp.
ATTAACGAGGCGATGTAAATTACTTTTTTCATGTGTTTGAATTAATGATTCAAAGATAGTAAGAATAATGAGAACGAATTTCTGATCTATTTATTACATTTGGCAACAAATAAGGTTGAAAAATATAAGTCTATCTTATTTTAATTTGTTCAACACAACCAATATGACACTTCAATTAACCCGTCCCATCGCTTTCATCGATCTTGAAACCACAGGTGTGAATCTTTCAACAGATCGCATTGTAGAAATCGCCATTGTAAAAATAATGCCAGACAATACACGTCAGGTTAAGCGTAAACTGATCAATCCAGAAATGTCGATCCCAAAAGAATCTTCGGACATCCACGGAATTACAGATGAAATGGTAAAAGAAGCGCCCACTTTTAAGCAATCTGGAAATGAAATCAAACAGTTTTTAGACAATTGCGACCTCGGAGGATACAACAGCAATCGTTTCGATATTCCACTTTTGATGGAAGAGTTTTTACGTGCCGGAATGGATGTAGATCTAAGCAATCGTAAAATGGTTGATGTTCAGCACGTTTTCTATACCATGGAACCTCGTACACTTTCTGCCGCTTATAAATTTTACTGTCAAAAAGACCTTAACAATGCACACTCTGCCGAAGCAGATGTAAATGCAACCATCGAAGTGCTAATGTCTCAAATGGATAGATATAAACAATTGGGTGGCACAGTAGAATCGATACTCGGTGTAATTGGAGAAGATAAAATCGTAGACTATGCCCGTCGTTTTTCTTACGACGATAGAGGAATTGAAATTTTCAATTTTGGAAAATACAAAGGCAAAGCCGTTGGTGAGGTGCTTAAAAATGAGCCTCATTATTACGACTGGATGATGAAAGGTGATTTCCCGCTTCATACCAAACAAAAGTTGACCGAAATCATGAACCGTGTATTTTTGAAAAAGTAACATACAGCATCTCCTTTGGAAAAAATTGTAATCATACCTACTTATAACGAGTGCGAAAATGCGGAAGCAATCATTCGCGCTGTTATGGAATTAACTGGAGATTTTCACGTGCTAATCATAGACGATGGTTCTCCGGATGGCACTGCAGATATTGTCAGAAAATTGATGCAGGAATTTCATGGCCGGGTATTTCTAGAAGAAAGAAAAGGAAAACTCGGACTGGGAACCGCTTATATCCACGGATTCAAATGGTGTTTGAATAAGGGCTACGCCTTCATTTTTGAGATGGATGCCGATTTCTCTCACAATCCCAAAGACCTGATTCGTTTACATGAGGCCTGTACAAATGGAGCTGGATTGTCTGTTGGCTCCAGATATGTTAAAGGTGGAGCACTCGAAAATTGGCCATCAGATCGTATATTTTTATCTAAAGGCGCATCCCTTTATACCCGAATCATTACCGGCATGCCTGTGATGGATCCAACGGCAGGATTCGTTTGTTACCGAAAAGAATTGCTGGAAAAAATCAATTTCAATGCCATACAATTCATTGGCTATGCATTCCAGATTGAAATGAAATTCACTGCTTGGAAGCTTGGATTCACCATCAAAGAAGTGCCAATCACTTTCGTTGACCGAAAATTAGGAGCCAGCAAAATGAGTAAAGGCATCATTAAGGAAGGGATTCTTGGTGTGCTCAAATTGAAATGGAGCAGTATGCAGAAAGGCTATCTGGCATTCATTCGAAATTCAAATTGATACCATTTTGTGCCAATCACAAATCCAATCGACTTATTCCCATTTAAACACTTTTATTGCGACAACATAAGCCGCAACGCCCCACAGTAACAAAAATCCTACTTCTACGCGTACATCCCATAGCGTTAGTCCTTCGAAAGCGATTTTACGCATGGCAGAATTGATATGTGTTAGTGGCATAGCTTTTGAAATTGGCTGCAGCCAATTTGGAAAATTTTCGATAGAAAAGAAAGTACCGCCAAGTAAAAATTGAGGCAGTGTAATCAGGTTGGCGAAAGGAGGAATGGTGCTGTCTGATTTGGCTACACCACTTACGATAAAACCGAATCCCATAAATACCACAAGTCCGATAAAACTAAGCAGCATCATCTCAGCAAAAGTTCGGAATCCATGAATCAAAGTGAAGCCAAAAAGGAAATGTCCGACAACTATGATCACTACTGCTGTAATGAGTTGAAACACAACTCTGCTTAGCCCCTCGCCCAAAATGATGTATCCTCTTTGTATGGGTGTGGCAAAAAAACGTTTGAGAACCAAGGTATTTCTGAGATTGAAAAACATAAACGCGACGCCAAAAACCCCGGCACTGAGGAGTGAAAATCCAAGTTGTCCGGGCAGAATGAAGTCGATGGTTTTATATTCCCTAACCTGTTCTACATCTCGATCGGGGCGAAAATCCAATTCTGCAAAACGGGGCCTGTTGGGATATTGTTTATCACTCAGTGCATTTAATGAAGCGTTCAAGAGCTGCTGCAATTGGGGCCATTTATCGTTGTTGGATGAAGTGCTGTGCATTCGAAGCTGGTATGGAGCAAAAATGCCATTCTCGTTTTTCTCGATACTCAAAACCGCATGCAATTGTCCTTTCGATAATGCCTTGCTCCTTGATTCCTCATTTTCGTAATACTTGATTTTTATGGCAGGATTGGCTTTGAGACTCAAGTACAATGGATTGAGTGTGTCTGAGTTTCTGGTGAAGCAAACACTATAATGTTGCATGCCCGCTCTATCTCCAATAAATCCGAAAACCAAAATGAATATGAATGGGAAAACAAAACTAAAAATGACTGCAGAAGGATTTCTTGTAATGGCCCTAAAACTCGCTCTGCTAATGGACAACATGGCCCTGATCTGACTGTAAGGCATAATGATTATTTACCGGGTAAAGCTAACAAATCTTATAGAGAAATGAATATAAGCCTTTAAAACGGCCTTGTAATTTCCATTCCTCATATGATACCTCTGCTTCGAATGACACCAGCATCGAGTGACAACTCCAGAAATGCGCCATCATCACCAGTTAATTTTACATATTCAAACATCAAAAAACAACAGAACAGTTTACTCATTCAAATTCGGTTATTTTTGCACCCATTATGAATCGCATCGTACTCCTTACCGGCAGCAATATTGGAGATTCTCTACTGAATCTAGAAAAAGCGAAAAATGGCATACAGCAAAAAATAGGTGATATCGCTGGCGAATCCTCTATATACATTACTGCGGCTTGGGGAAAAACAGATCAGCCCGATTTCCTGAATCAAGTACTTTTGATTCATTCCAATCATACAGCAACAGATGTTTTGCAATTGATATTGACCATAGAGCAAAACATGGGCAGAATAAGAACCGAAAAAAATGCACCCAGAACCATAGACATTGATATCCTTTTTTTCAACGACGACATCATCCAAACAGAAAACCTGATTGTACCCCACCCGCTCATCGCAGAAAGAAGATTTGTACTCGAACCGCTTAATGAATTGATGAGCAATGAAATCCATCCCGTACATCAGAAAAAAATCAGCCAATTGCTGGAAGAATGCACGGATACGTTGGTTGTAAGAAAAAAATGATTTCTCCGTTATATTTGAATTATTTTGCACCCGAAATGAGGTATAATTTCATCACCATAGAGGGCAATATCGGAGCCGGGAAAACAACCTTAGCTGGTTTACTCAGCGAAAAACTCAATGCAAGATTGATATTAGAAGAATTTGCAGAGAATCCGTTTCTTCCTAAGTTTTATAAACAACCGGAACAATACGCATTTCCCGTGGAAATGTTTTTTCTAGCTGAACGTTACAAACAACTGAAAGAACTATTGCCCACTAAAGATTTGTTCAGATCCAAAACCATTTCTGATTATTTATTTACCAAATGTCTGCTTTTTGCAAAAGTGAATCTGAAAGAAGAAGAATTTAGAACCTATCAAAAGTTTTTTGATATCATTCAGCCACAAATTCCACAGCCCGAACTACTGATTTATTTGCATGCTCCCGTATCGAAACTCAAAACACAAATAAAACAACGAAACAGGAAAATTGAAGATGGTATTTCGGATGAATATCTATTCAAATTGCAAGAAACATACACCCATTATATTCGTCAGAATAACATAAAGACCCTTTTTATAGACACTACAAATGCCGACTTTTTGAACAATAATGCCCATCTTGATGCCGTTTTAGATGCACTGGACAAGGAATATGAGAACGGACAGCATTACTTAACTTTGCCAGGATAAATCCATTTTGATAAAATTTAATCCAAATAGTCTTCCTTTTATAGCACTTCGAAATCCGGAGTTCAGGAATTTTATTTCTGGCAGATTTTTATTCATCATGGGACTCAGAATGACGGGGACCGTCATTGGCTGGTGGATCTACACCCTCACAGACAGTGCATTGGCACTGGGTTTGGTTGGACTATCCGAGGTAGTTGCTGCATTGTCTCTCGCTCTCTATGCCGGACATTACATAGATAGAAATGAAAATCGAGGACTCTTGTTAAAATGCATCATTTTATACATGTGTTGCATTATCGGCTTCTTCTTTTTATCAGATACGTCTTTGGTTCATTTCAAACCTTGGACGATTGCATGTATGATTTTTTTAGTAATCGCAGCGACTGGAGCCATTCGAGCTTTTTCCGGACCTACCTTTTCTGCATTGATTTCCAAAATCGTACCCAAAAAATTGCTTCCGAGTGCAACCACCATCAGTTCCGGAACCTGGCTTACTGGTTCCATAGTCGGCCACGCATTGGGCGGGTTTAGCATTGCGATTTTCGGGATTCATTATACTTTTCTGGTGATTCTAATGTTTGTCATTTCTGGCTACTTTCTCCTCAGAAAGTTAACACCCAAAGCCGTAAATGTTCACCACAACCAAAATACCTGGCAAAGTGTAAAAGAAGGCATAGAGTATGTTTTTAAAACCAAAGAGATACTCGGAGCCATTACCTTAGATTTATTTGCTGTATTGTTTGGAGGTGCAGTAGCTATGGTTCCCATATTTGCAAAAGACATTCTACACGTTGGACCGCAGGGCTTCGGCTGGCTCAATGCAGCAACAGATATTGGCGCAATCATAACCGTAACTTTATTAACCTTATTCCCGCTTGAAAGAAAACAAGGCAAATGGCTTTTTTATTCCATTGCAGGATTCGGAATTTGTATCATTGTTTTCGCACTTTCCAAAACCTTCTGGTTGTCCTTCTTCGCACTCCTATTGAGTGGATCAATGGATGGTGTAAGTGTGGTGATAAGAAGTACCATTTTACAGCTCAAAACACCGGAAGAGCTTAAAGGTAGAGTGATGTCTGTAAACAGCATGTTCATCAATTCCTCTAACGAACTTGGTCAATTTGAAAGCGGAATCGCAGCCAAATTGTTGGGAATCGTTCCCTCTGTTGTGTTTGGTGGTTGTATGACGATAGCAGTCGTTGTTGCCACTTGGTTTAAGGCTCCAGGCCTTAGAAAGATGGAATACTGATTATTTTACGGCCCGAGTCATGATGTCCTCCAATACCAAATGAACAATCGGACAAAAACTGGCATTCTTCAGCGTGAGCGGTTTACGTTTCAAAATAACATCTTCATCCGTGTAAGGAAACCTGGCACAGTCAGATGGCCTTTCGTCATATATGCTGCACGCATTATCCGCTTGTAAAAAAGGACATGGCGAAGATTTTACCACATAATCTCCATCTTCATCCAACTTCAGATATTTTTCTATAAATATCCCCTCTTTCATGCTCAGATGCTTCGAAATCCTTTTGATATCTGGGGTTTTGAATCTTGGCGAGTAATTTTTACAACATGCCGCACAATCCAAACAATTCACACGGGCAGTTGCCACCTCATGGGCTTCCGGCAATACCTTCAATACTTTATTTTTATCCGCCCGATCTAAAAACTGACGATATAGTTTTGAACGTTCCTCCGATTTTTTCTGCCAATTTGCAGGCAAATTTTGACTCATTTAACTTCCGCTTTTTTTTCGTTTAACATTTATCCACAAAACATGCAATCTCTTCACCATCATAACCAAAAATAAGGTCAGTTGCATTAATTTTGCGCCCGATACAGCTAATATTTCCCTACATCCAACAATTAGATTATGAATATCGCCCAATTAGGTCAACAAGAGTTCATCCAACGTCATATCGGTCCAAATGAGACCGAAATAAAGGAAATGCTAAACACCATTGGTGAGGCTTCGGTTGAATCACTGATAAGCAAAACAATCCCCGCTTCGATTCGCCTTGCTGCTCCACTACAAACTGGTTCAGGCATGAGTGAGCATCAGTATTTACGCTCTCTCAAAACCATTGCCAGTCTAAATAAAGTTTACAAAACATACATTGGCAAAGGGTATTATAACACCATCACCCCAAGCGTGATTCTCAGAAACATACTCGAAAATCCAGGATGGTACACCCAATACACCCCGTATCAGGCCGAAATCGCCCAAGGCAGATTAGAGAGTTTATTGAACTACCAAACCATGGTAAGCGATTTAACCGGACTTCCGATTGCCAACGCCAGTTTGCTCGACGAAGGTACTGCCGCAGCAGAAGCTATGGCGATGGTATTTAATCAGAAGAACAAAGACGGCGCACAAATTACCGCACCCAAGTTTTTTGTCGACAACAAAACATTCGAACAAACGAAACAAATTCTCATCACCAGAGCCAAACCAATCGGTGTTGAACTTGTTTTCGGCGACTACAAAACCATAACATTTGATGAATCCTATTTTGGTGCACTCGTTCAATATCCGAACAACGAAGGATCAGTAGAAGACTATCAAAATTTTATTACAAAAGCACATGAATCAAATGCGATGGTTATCATGGCAACCGATTTGCTTTCTCTTTGTCTTTTGACTACACCTGGTGAGTTAGGCGCTGATGTTGCCATTGGCAACGCACAACGTTTTGGTGTACCCTTCGGATTCGGTGGACCACATGCTGCTTTTTTTGCCACCAAAGATGCCTTCAAAAGAGTGATCCCAGGAAGAATCATTGGAATAAGCGTAGACGCTCAAGGCAACCGCTGTCTCCGTATGGCACTTCAAACCAGAGAACAACACATCCGCAGAGAAAAAGCAACCAGCAATATTTGTACAGCGCAAGCGCTTCTAGCAAACATGTCTGCCATGTACGCTGTTTACCACGGTCCAGAAGGATTAAAAACCATTGCAAAAAGAGTGAGTCTTTTCGCTGGCATCCTCAACAATGAACTGAAAAAACTAGGTTATAAAACAATACACCAATCGTTTTTTGATACCGTTTGTATTGCTGCTGAAGATGCAAACCAACTCATTGCATTGGCTCAACAATCCGAAATCAATCTTGGATACGAAAACGGAATCATCAACATTTCGTTAGACGAAACCACTTCACTGGAAGATTTAAATGCGATCCTTTCTGTATTTGCAGCTCACATTAAAGCTTCGGCAACATCGATTTCCGAAATACCAGACCACACGTTATTGAATCATATTCCAACTGCACTAACCCGTACCAGTACTTTTTTAACGCACCCAGTTTTTCAACAGCATCACAGTGAAACAAAAATGATGCGTTATATCAAATCGTTGGAAAACAAAGATTTGAGCTTAAACACATCCATGATTTCATTGGGATCTTGCACCATGAAGCTGAATTCAGCAACGGAATTGATTCCGGTTTCTTGGCCAGAATTCAACAGCATACATCCATTTGCGCCACAAGACCAGTGGAAAGGATATCAACGCATCATTTCGGATCTGGAAAATTGGTTGAGCAACGTTACTGGATTTACAGCCACTTCTCTACAGCCCAACAGTGGTGCACAAGGAGAATATGCAGGACTGCTTACCATTCGTGCTTATCATCAACACCACAATCAATCGCATAGAAATATTATTCTGATTCCGATTTCTGCGCATGGCACAAACCCAGCATCTGCTGTAATGGCGGGCTTTAAGGTAGTTGTAACTGCTTGCGACGAGCAAGGAAATATTGATATGAATGATCTTCGAAGCAAGGCAGAATTACACAAAGACAACCTTGCTGGATTGATGATCACGTATCCAAGTACACATGGTGTATTTGAAGAAACGATCAAAGAAATTTGCAGTTTGATTCACGAATTCGGCGGCTTGGTTTACATGGACGGTGCGAACATGAATGCACAAGTTGGATTGACGAGTCCGGGGGCAATCGGAGCTGATGTTTGCCATTTGAATCTACATAAAACTTTTGCTATACCGCATGGTGGTGGCGGACCTGGTATGGGCCCCATTTGTGTGAATGATAAATTGGCTCCTTTCTTACCTGGTCACACGGTACTGAACAACAGCGAAACAGCGATTTCAGCTGTAAGTGCAGCTCCTTATGGAAGTGCAAGCATTCTGCTTATCAGCTATGCATACATCTGCATGCTGGGTTCGGAAGGGCTCAAAAAAAGTACAGAGATCGCAATCTTGAATGCCAATTATATGAGGGCAAGACTTGAGAACGGATACAAAATTTTATATGCTGGAAAGAATGGAACCTGCGCACATGAATTTATCGTAGACCTAAGACCTTTTAAAAATACGGCGGGTATCGAAGCGGAGGACATCGCGAAAAGATTGATGGATTACAACTTCCATGCACCCACCCTCAGTTTCCCGGTTGCAGGCACCATCATGATTGAACCGACTGAAAGTGAAGACAAAGCTGAACTGGATAGATTCTGCGATGCTCTCTTACAGATCAGAAATGAAATTGCAGCCATTGAAAATGGTGAATCAGACAAATTAAACAACCCACTGAAAAAAGCGCCACACACACAATCAGTGGTGATGGCTGAAGCTTGGGATTTGCCTTATAGCCGTCAAATAGCTGCCTTCCCTCTTCCATATGTATGTAACAATAAATTTTGGCCATCCGTAAGCAGGGTAAACAACACATTTGGAGACAGAAACCTGATTTGTACTTGTGAACCTGTAAGTGCTTATATGGAAGAAGCATAATATAAACACTTATTTAAACGCCCATATTACTTTAACTTCGATAAAAAAAACAATGAAAAAAATTTTAACTCTTGCATTAGTTTCCCTCAGCATATCGGGATATGCCCAATACTTTCAACCCATCAATGTGAAAAAAGGTCAAGTGATATCGGTTGTATCCACAGTCAACACAGA
The DNA here is from genome assembly GCA_044353025.1 of Ferruginibacter sp. GTDB lineage: Bacteria > Bacteroidota > Bacteroidia > Chitinophagales > Chitinophagaceae > Ferruginibacter. Next base: position 9,157 of record JBILCT010000016.1, read on the forward strand.
TTCAGACATGGGAATGGGAACCATGAAAAACAACATGCAGATGAAGTCAGCATTCACTATCATCGACGAAAATGATAAATCATTCATACTCACAGCATCCCTTAAAGGCATCAAAATGGATATGGATGGAATGGGCCAGCAAATGAGTTTTGACTCAGAAAAGCCAGAAGACAAATCATCTCCAATGGCAGAAGGATTGGGTGAAAAACTTTCAGCTATTGATACTTTCTCTGTCAATAAAAATACCGGATTAATCACCAGAATCAGCAAGAAAAAAGATTCAGAATCAAATGGAATGGGTATGGTTAGCACCGGAAACGGAAGTGAACCCGTAAATGAAGTTTTCTTCGTAGTACCGATGTCTAAAAAAATTGGAGACACCTGGCAGGATTCAAGCAAGTCGGAAAGTATGACAACGAAAAAGACTTACACCCTTGTTTCAAGAGAGAAGAACATTGCAACTGTAAAATATTCAGGCGTGAATTTTGGAAGTGTTAATTCAGAAATACAGGGCAAAATACCGATGACAGCAAACATTGACTCAAAACTATTTGGTGAATTGAAAGTAAATATGGAAACCGGATTGTTGATCAGTTCAACCGGAGATGTAGACAACAACACCGCAATTGAAATGGAGAGTCAAAACATGAGTATCAACTCCAAAGTCAAGATGAACACTGTATGCAGCGTTCAATAAAATAAACTCATACAAACTACACATAAAGAAAATGCCCTGATTTACAGGGCATTTTCTTTATAATAAGATCTGTATAATCGGCGTGGATTATTTATAAAGTATCTCATAATATTCTCTCGCCATTCGATTGCTATCAAAAGTTACACGAACATCTTTCATTCCTTGTTGAACGATATTTCTCCATCCTGCAGGATTATCATAATACATGGGAATGATTTGTTTTTCGAGAATATCAAAAAGTTGATTCATGTCGTATTCATCCTGCTCCGTAGTAGACATATTTTCGTAGTCGGCAATGGGTACCACAAAACCATTCTTTCCATCCTCAATAAATTCCCTGATCCAACCGTCGTTTGTACTCACATTTACTGCACCACTCATCGCGGCCGTCATACCGCTCGT
>JBILCT010000255.1:0-2955 GCA_044353025.1 Ferruginibacter sp.
CAGCATCGAACCAATTGTTCCTTCGTTCGAAATACTTCAGGCCCAATAAAACCGGCAACATCATTTACAAAAACCCAAGGCTTTTCAGAAGTAGATACTTGTTGGTTAATCTGAATTTTAAGTGCTCGATGGAAACCATATTTTCTGGATTCATGATATAGCATATCAAATCCTTCTCCATGACCATTCGTTTCATCTGCACCTTGTCCTGTTTCCGCGTATAGTCCATATTTTCCTGTTCGTTGCTTTGCATGTTGTTGCATTTTCTCAACGGTCAGATCAAATGTTTTATTCGCGTTTACCGTTCCTGCCAAACTCTGAAACCAAATACCTGTGGTTCCCGGATATTTTTTTTCTACTTCTGCCTGAATGTCGATGTGCGACAATACACAATGTGGAAGTATATCTTGCAAATTGAAAGTGGCAATCAAGTCATACAATGTTTTTTCGAGCATGGCTACTTTCTCCGGATCACTTGAAACTGGATTGGTTCCTAACACAACATCCCCGACTCCATAAGACCATGCACTAAGCACTTGCCAAAAAACATCTTCCGGATGATCAGTGGGAGAATTAGGCTGAACACGCGCGCCCATATAGCCTTTGCTTCCAATCTTTGAACCAGGTAATGGATTAAACACTTTACTACTTACTTGAATCAATGATTCGTTATCCATCAACTTAACAACGGTTGCTATACAATCACTCGTCAAAAAAGGCAATATCTTTTCTATTTCTTGACAGCTCGAATTCAATAAAAAATCTTTCAATGCAGCAAAAGTCCATGATGAAACTTGATTGTCTTTAGCGGTTGTTGCTATAATCAGTTCATACAATTGATCTTGAAAAACGGGATGATTCATCACATCGATCAACTTGGTATTCCCAATCAATTGAATAGCAATATTTCTTGTCTGATCATTTTCAGCAGCTAATCCTGCTATTTCATCTCCCTCTTTGAATCTATTTGCAGCACCCAGAATTTGTCTGTAAAAAACAAGATCAAACTTCCCTTTGATGCGTTTGATGTATGTAAAAACATCTTCTCCTGTATTGGGCTTGGTCAATTTAATACGGGATAAAATAAAAGGTGTAGACAAGGATGCCGCCAACTTATTTGGGTTGAATAAAAAAGAAAGCCCAACCAATCCGATATCTTGAATAAACAACCGCCTTTTCATTTGAAAAATGATTAAGAATCAAAATTAAGACAGAACAACATCTAAATTGATTTCTGTTGATTTCCTTGAAAGAAAAATAAATTATGAAGATGGGATAATGAAACCAAAAAACTCGCTCAGTCAATATCGATTTGTGTTGTGAGTCGACTGGAGGATTACCTTAAAATACAATGTATCATTTCAATTTGCATCGCTTCATCCAATCCGCACTCAACGCAGCACTGGGCAATATGATACTGATGGTATTCATGGCTACATAGGCTTTAGATGCCCAAAGAAATCCGTTGGCCGGACCTTGATTCCCCCAGGAATTTTTCACTCTAAAAAATGGTTTCTTATTGGATACAGACTGATCAATGCCAATGATTTGCATCAAATGATCATCCTGTGTTTCCAATCGCTCAAATGCTTGCTGACGTATAGAAGCATTCCAGTTTTCTTCAGGAGTATCCCATGTAGGCAAACCTGAAAATTTTCTGGCCACATGTATGGCGATGCCAGCTTTTGAGGAAAATCCGGGATTGCTGACATCAGCATCCCAAAGTGCCGTATATCCTTTTTGAATCGCACTGTCAATAGCAATCATCATATCATCGATTGGCACATTCCAATATGAACCGTTGCTAAAATTGTCAGGCACTTCTATGATATATGGAGCATAATAAGGTATGTGGGTGAATGAAGTGATTTGAACGTAATCAGATGATTTGAACTTCAGCACTTCCCGGGCAAATCGATCCGGCGTATATAGCTTACCGTTATACGTAAATTTATCCGGAACATTCCCTAAAAAATGATTCAGAATATCATTGAACCCGGGCATCCAGTCCATTTCAAGTGAACGATTTTTTTTCTTCAGCACACTGTCTAAATAAATCTGCAACATCTGATAAAGAGAATCGTGATCATGCCTTTGAGCGCCTTTGTGTAGTCCGGAATAAGCCGACTCGGGCATTGCGCCGTATCGTTCGATGGCATAAAGGAGATCATGCCCCAGAGCCCCTTGTGCAAACGCGGCCTTTCCCTGACGAAGTATATAGTTTCTTGCTTTCTCTTTGTAAATATTTCTAACAACAAACATCTCACTCAAATCCATTACACCCATTTTCTTTCGCGCTGTTTCTGATTCTATCAATGCCAAAGTGGAGAATGACCAACAAGTACTTGTATTTCCCTGATTTTTGATGGTTGTGCAAAAGTTAATTTGCTTGGGCTGAATGATTGTATTCAGCTCAGTCGAAATTTCAGGCACATCGTAAATAGTTTCGACTTGCGCCTGTGTTACTTCGAAAAAAAACAGCAAGCAAATAAATGCTAAGACAGTTCTGTATATTTTATGCGGCATAAATATTAATAGACAAGGTTAACCTCAAAGCGCTCTTTGTCTACCCCCAAAGCACTTGCGGAAGCGTTACTTAATCTTACTATGAGGCCTTTGTTTTGTGGAATATCCGGAATCACATCCAGTACTTTTGCAAAGATAGATTTGCCATTCAGCGGATTAGTTATTTGCATGATTGTTCCTGCAGAAGCGCTGTTATGCAAGCAATAATATTTACCATCTTCCCATCCACTGGTGCTTTTAAAAGCGCCGGCAGTGCCAGACTCCTGATTCATGGAAGCCCGCTGATTAAATTGACTTTTAAAATATCCATCCCCTGTTACTGTTACTGCGCTGGCTGTTTTCAATGTTTCCTTTACTGGAACTTCGGTATTTTGTTTTATAGCATCATTCTTCGTAGGAGTTTCTAACTTATTGGCTTCAACGTTTTGA
>JBILCT010000256.1:0-2946 GCA_044353025.1 Ferruginibacter sp.
CAAATACCGATGATAGCACTCACGCCCGTAGCCAGGCCATCCAAACCATCCGTGATATTTGCACCATTGGAAACTGCAGTTACAATAAATATCACAATGAGGATATAAACCAGATACGTATAATCTTCTAATGACTTTGGCAACAGTTTTGCATAGTTGAATTCATGGCTTTTCACAAAGGGGATAGTAGTAATCACATTTTTTGCATCCGTGAAAACACGTGATTTTCCATCCACCAATAAAGTATCGTATTTGATGGCACCATCTTTTCTTTTTGGAATACTTCCATTCTGTATCATTCCATTAGAAAGCACTTCACGTTTTACAACTACGTTCTGATTGAAATAAAGTGTGGCTCCAACGATAATTCCCAACATAACTTGTCCGAAAATTTTGAACCGCCCAGCCAATCCATCTGCATCTGATTTTACATAATTGAGTCCTTTTTCTTTTGCCAGTCTTTTGGCACGTATCTTCAAATAATCATCAATAAAACCGATCAAACCAAGCCAAACCGTACACAAAATCATCAACCTTACATATACTTTATTCAGATTGGCAAAGCATAATGTAGGAATCAAAATAGAAAGCAGAATAATCAACCCACCCATGGTAGGTGTTCCTTTTTTTTGTTCTTCGCCCGCCAATCCCAATTCACGAACAGACTCACCTAATTGTTTGCGTTGTAAAAAGCCAATGATTTTTTTTCCAAAAACAGTTGAAATAATCAAAGACAGTATCAATGCCAACATCACCCGAAATGTGATGAATTGGAATACGCCGCCACCCGGGAACCGGTAGTGATGCTTTGTAAACCATTCAAACAAATGATAAATCATGTCGGGCTATTTTCTTTTTTATTTTCTTATTTATTTTTCTAATAATTGAAACATCTCTTCAAGCATTGCCCGATCATCAAACGGATGCTTGACTCCTCGGATTTCCTGATATTTTTCATGTCCTTTTCCTGCGATCAGAACAATGTCTTTTGGACGACTCATACGAATGGCCGTTTTAATGGCCTCTCTTCTGTCGGCAATGCGTATGGTTTTTTTCCTGCACACTACATTGACTCCTTTTTCCATATCATCCAAAATACTATCAGGGTCTTCATTGCGTGGATTGTCTGATGTCAGGATAATTTGATCACTGTGCTGACAGGCAACTTCCGCCATGATGGGACGTTTGGCCGCATCTCTGTTTCCTCCACAACCGACCACCGTGATCACCTGTTGATTATCCTGACGCAGATGTTGAATTGTTGCCAGTACATTCAAGAGCGCATCAGGCGTATGCGCATAATCAACGATACCAATGACTTGCTCTTTCTCACTCACCAAATGATCAAAGCGACCTTCCGCTCCGTTCAGGTTGCTGAGATGTTGCAAAACTTCAAAAGATGCTTTCCCCAAATTCACGGCAGTGGCATATACCAACAAAAGGTTGTAGGCATTGAATGCGCCAATCAATCTGAAATGCACCTCTTGATCCTGAATATTGAGGTGTAATCCATGCAATGAATTGTCCAGTATCTTCCCTTTGTAATCGGCCAGGGTTTTCAAACTGTAAAAGAGCTTTTTCGCAGCCGTATTCTGTAACATCACCGCACCTCTCCGATCGTCTGCATTGCTGATGGCGAATGCAGAGGCAGAGAGTTTATCGAACCATGATTTTTTTACATTGATATACGCATCAAAGGTTTGATGATAATCCAAGTGATCGTGCGTGATATTCGTAAATAAGGCTCCGGTGAATTCAACGCCGGCAATTCTTTTTTGGTGAATGGCATGACTACTACATTCCATAAACACATGACTACATCCTTGATCTGCCATCTGTTTAATCAGGGCATGTAAAGTGATTGCATCCGGTGTAGTATGGGTAGAGGGCAAAATGGCAGCGCCGATTCTGTTCTCCACCGTACTGATCAGGCCACAGGTATGTCCCATGGATGTAAAGAGCTTCCATAACAGTGTAGCTACGGTTGTTTTTCCGTTGGTTCCTGTTACACCTACCACCTTTAATTGGTGGGAGGGTTTTCCATAAAAATGATGACTCATGATACCGGCCGCTTCTGCTGTATCACGAACAAGTACATACGTAACCCCATCCTTACATTCATCCGGAAGCTGTTGGCAAACGACAGAAGTCGCCCCCCGCTCTACCGCTTCGCGGATATATTGATGCCCATCCAAGGCATGGCCGACTATAGCGATGAAACAAGCTTCGGGTACAACTTTTCGGGAATCCGTCTCGAGACACTTCACCGGTCGGTTGGTAGACCCGATGACCGATTGAAGCTGGATCCCATAAAAAAGCTCGTTCAACATATCATCAACCTAATTGAGCATGAGTATTATTTTTTGTCCTTTCGTATAGTTTGAACCCGCAGGAATACTTTGGGTTACTACCTTTCCTTTTCCATTGACCATGGCCACTAAACCTTTCTCTTCCAATAAATACAATGCATCCTTTAAACCAAGTCCTTTTAATTCCGGAACAACCGCTGCTTGACTCACATTTAAATGATTAACCGAAGTCAGGTTTGCTTCTTTTTGTTTCACATGAGCGGCACCCCAGTAAGCATTGGATTGTTCTTTGTCGTTATGTGCAACTGATATGGTTTGAAAAATGGATTTAAAATCTTGTTTCCATCCAACATAGTCAGATGATGTGGTATCTTTTTTAATTTTCTCACCTGAAATTGGTTGATGAATAAATCGATTGTAAATTTTGTCACTGATCTTTTTAAACACAGTACCGGCTACCACTGCACCATAATATTGTTTTGACTCAGGTTTATTTTGTATCACCACAGCCATTGAATAAACCGGTTTGTCTGAAGGAAAATAACCTATGAACGAAGACTGGTAAGTCTTTTTCCCATTTCTATATCCTTTATTGTTTTCGGCGGAAACGGCTGTTCCCGTTTTTCCGGAAATGGAG
>JBILCT010000017.1:0-10182 GCA_044353025.1 Ferruginibacter sp.
TTGCAAAATCTTAAAAAATGGAACAGACTTAGTTCAAACAAGGTAAAAGTTGGTCAACGTCTGATCGTATCAAAGTAAAATACATGACTACCATTCAAGTTCACGGAAAAACGTTCAAATCTTATATATCTGAAAAGGAAGTGTTGGCTGCAGTTGACAGCTTGGCTCAAAAAATTAACCATGATTATCATGGTAAGAAGCCGTTGTTGATCGGTGTATTGAATGGGTCATTCATGTTTATTGCTGATTTGTTCAAATCGCTGACCATTGAAGCTGAAATTGCTTTTGTACGTTTAAAATCATACGAGGGTATGGAAAGTTCGGGAAACGTAAAAACAGCGATTGGTTTGGATGTTGATTTGGAAGGTCGTGATGTGATTTTAATTGAAGATATCGTGGACACGGGAAAAACATTACATGAATTTTTACCTGTGCTTAAATTAATGAATCCATCCTCTTTGCGCATTGCCACTTTGTTACATAAGCCGGAAGCACTAAAATATGATGTTCAGATAGATTACTGTTGTTTTACAGTTCCTGTGATTTTTTTATTGGGGTATGGCTTAGATTATGATGGTTTAGGAAGGAATTCACGTGATATATTGCAGTTGGTTTCCGAATGATGATTGCCTTAAATTCGACTTTATTTCTTACATTGAAATCATGTTGAAGTTCGTGAAAATATCCATCATATTTTTTACCTTCTACTTTGCGAGTACGCTTGGTTACTCACAGTATTATTTGCGAGGGACGGTTCATGATATGCATAATAAACCGATCTCCAATGCCAAGATATTTGTTCATTCAGCAAAAATATTTGTATACTCGGGCGCTGGTGATGGAAGTTTTGGAATTCTTGAACGGGTATTGAATGATACATTGACCATTAGTATGGATGGGTATGAAAAGCAATCATTTCCCGTTAGAGCGGACCAATGGCAAGCGCTGAAATTAAAATCAGTCGTTACTCCGGTTAAGAAGAATATTTCCGGTCTTGTTTCCATCACCAAAAATTATTTGTTTCAGGAAAGCAACCAAATCCAGGCGGAAGGGGAAACCTATTTTCAGTTGGTAGAAAATGATTTTCAGTTGACTACACAATTTCCGCAAACCGGTTACTCGCTGAATGTGAACAAAGCCGCCTACAGTAATATTCGTCGGTTCATCAATTTGGGAACGATTGCACCTGCGGATGCAATACGAGTGGAGGAGATGATCAATTATTTCAATCCGGGTTACCATGAGCCTGTCAAGGACAGTGTCTTTCATTTGGATGCTCATACCACGGAATGCCCATGGAATCCGGTCAGCAGGCTCTTGTATCTAAATGTCAGTGCATGTAAGCTTGATTTAGAGAGAATTCCCCCTGGAAATTTCGTATTTCTGATAGATGTATCAGGGAGTATGGATATGCCCAATCGGTTGCCTATGCTAAAAAAAGCATTTCAAATGTTTGTCAATAATCTGAGAGTGATTGACACGGTTTCTATTGTTACTTATGGAGGAAATGCAAGCGTTTGGTTGCAGCCAACTTCAGGATCTGAGAAAGATAAAATATTAAAATCTATCGAAACATTAGAGTCGGCCGGCGATACACCCGGGGAAGCCGGCATTCGGGTTGCCTATCAGGTTGCTCGCAGGAAATACATTCCGAATGGGAATAATCGAATTATTTTGGCTACGGATGCAGATTTTAATGTTGGCCAATCTGCGGAAAGCGCATTGGAGGAGTTGGTAATCAGAGAGCGAAAATCGGGCATTTATCTGACTTGTCTTGGTGTTGGTATGGGTAATTTTAAAGATTCAAAACTGCAGGCATTGGCTAAAAGTGGAAATGGGAATTATGCTTACCTGGATGATATTCGAGAAGCAGAGCGTGTATTGGTCACAGAACTTACGCAAACATTATATTCAGTGGCTGATGATGCCAGTTTGAACCTGATATTCAATCCGGAATTTGTAAAATCATATAGACTGATCGGGTTTGATAATCAAAAGGATGCTATCAAGGATGAGAAGGCTGAATTGATTGGAGGAGAAGTTGGAAGCGGCAGTAATGTGTTGGCGATATTTGAATGGGAACCCACAACATCGTGGTTGTCGTCTGCACAAAACGGAGTATTAAATTTACTCGCGCAAATGGAGTTGAAGTACAGAGAAAAAAAATCCAATCAATTAATCACTTCTAATCAACCCATCATATTAAAGCGTGAATCGTTATCCGGATTATCACAACAGCTTCAATTCGCAACAGCAGTAACGATGTTCGGGTTGAAAATCCGACGATCCAAATACAATATTAATTTGAGCTGGAAGCAAATAAAATCATTTTCTAAAAACATTGCCAATGTTCAACAGCCTTTACAGGCAGAGTTTCTTCAAATCTTAGATAAGGCTTCAAAGATTTATGGAAACAAAAAAAGGTATTGGGAATGAAAATAGAATCAGGAGAAAATATCTCTGATTTTGTCAAAAAAAGATTTTTCGCTTTTTTCAGGGTTGGGCCTGAAGTTTTCAGATCCACTCATTTTGTCGAGCATGTCTTTTTCTTCCGTACTTACTTGTTGTGGCGTCCAGATGTTGACTTGCACCAATTGGTCACCACGTTCATAGCTGTTCACATTCGGAAATCCTTTTCCTTTTAATCTGAATACTTTGCCACTTTGTGTACCTGCCGGAATTTTAATTTTTGCTCTTCCTTCTATGGTAGGTACTTCAACCTGCGTACCAAAAACAGCATCCGGGAAAGTAATATACAAATCATAAGCAACATTGAGACCATCGCGCTGAAGATGAGGGTGTGCTTCTTCCTCGATCATTACAATCAAATCTCCGAACGAACCACCTCTTTCGCCGGCATTCCCTTTCCCATTGATACTTAACTGCATGCCATCTTGTGTTCCGGCCGGAATATCAATGTTGATGGTTTCTTCGCCATATACTCTTCCTTCACCTTTACAGGATGTGCATTTGGCTGTGATGGTTGTTCCATCTCCATTACAGGTTGGACAAGTTGTAACAGTTTGCATTTGTCCCAGGAATGTGTTTTGAACACGTCTAACCTGGCCACTTCCGTTACATCCGGTACAAGTTTGTACACTGTTCTTATCTTTTGCTCCGGAGCCGGAACAGGTTGTACACCGTACATGTTTTTTGATCTTGATGGTTTTGTGAGCGCCCTTGGCCATCTCTTCAAAATTCATCTTGAGTTTTACTCTCAGGTTACTTCCTCTGGTTCCTCCTCCGGTACGACCACCGCTTCTGCCACCGCGATTTCCAAAAAAACTCCCGAACCCTTCGTCTCCGAAAATATCTCCAAACTGACTGAAGATATCGTCCATATTCATACCGCCGGCGCCATAAGCTCCATTGCCGCCACGTCCCTGACTGAATGCTTGATGCCCAAAGCGGTCGTATTGCGCTCTCTTGTCTGCATCATTCAATATTTCATAAGCCTCAGCCGCTTCTTTGAATTTTTCCTCAGCAGATTTGTCTCCCGGATTTCTGTCCGGATGATATTGCATGGCTACTTTTCGGTAGGCCTTTTTTATTTCTTCGGCAGTAGCTTGTTTACTGACCCCGAGTATTTCGTAGAAATCACGTTTTGATGACATATAGTTTCGTCCTTTACGCTGTTTATTTTCCGACCACCACCTTGGCGAAACGGATCAGTTTATCATTTAAATAATATCCTTTCATTAATTCATCAATCACTTTTCCTTTTTGTGCATCAGGAACATCCATTTGTGTGATGGCTTCATGTTTCTCAACATCGAATTCAGTATCCATACTTTCCAAAGGTTTAACACCTTTCTGTTCTAAAATTCGACGCAGCTTATTGAATACCAATAAGGTCCCCTCAAAGTTATTTTGCAGTGTTTGATCCATGCCTTGAACCTGCTTTTCAGCACGGTCACAATCATCCAACACATCTAACAGTGAAACAATGATTTCCTTCCCTGCTGTTTGTCTAAGTTCATCCCGATCTCGTCTCGCATTTCGCTTGAAATTTTCAAAGTCTGCTGCCAAACGAACGTATTTGTCCTGAAGAGCAGTCATTTCGGCATGCAGTTTTTCGCTTTCATTCACCAATTCGGAAGCAGTTTCCGATGCTTCATTGAACTCTTGATTGACATGGGAGCTTTCGTTCGATGAAGTTTCGTTCAAATGATTATTGTCCATTTTTTATTAGAATAATTTGCTTTTGAATAATCTCAAAGGGTTTGCCAAAGAATAAATGGCGTCAAATTGTCGCAAAAATAGTTGGAAAAGTAAATGCAAATTATTTCAGCACTTGAAATTTGCCTGACTCAAGAATTTGGCCGCGTTTATTACGAACCTGATAGATGTATATACCTCGATGATAATCGTTCAGCTGAATTTGCAAGTGGCCGGGTATCTGCCTGAATTCCTGCATTTTTCTTCCCATGAAATTGAAAATAGCAAGAGATAATTTGCCTTCTTCTCCTTTCAGCGTTTCAAAATGTACCACCGAACTGGAAGGATTCGGGTAAAAGCGAACTATGCGGTTGAGTTGCCATGTATTTTCAGTAGATATCCTGTTTTGAGCTTTTGCTGAAAAGCCAAGAAACAAACAAAGCGATATGATGAAAATTCGTGTTGTCAAAATAAAAGGTCGCTTTGTTAGGGCGACCTTGTAAATATAGGAAGTTTCTTTAAAAATTAGGCATTCAATTGACTCAAACAGGCCTGAATTGCATCAAAATTAGGCACTTCGCCGGCGTTGTCTAGCACTTCTGCATACTGAACGATACCTGCTTTGTCAATGACAAAGGCTGATCTTTTGCTGACTCCTTTCATTTCCATAGGGGTGAATGCGTCATAAATGCAACCGTAAGCATTGGATGCTTCTTTATTGAAATCACTCAGGAGGGTAAAGTTCAATTGTTGATCTTCTTTGAATCGGGCAAGTGTGAATACGGAATCAACAGAAATGCCTAATACCTCAGCATTCATTTGCTGGTAACGGGAAATATCATCCCGAACACCACACAATTCTTTTGTACAAACTCCGGTGAATGATTGGGGAAAAAACAGCAGCAAAACGTTTTTGTTGCCATGAAATTGTGAAAGACTTACCTGTTCGTTCATGGAAGCAAACAGCGAAAAAGCAGGGGCGGTTGAACCAGTGGTTATCGACATAATTTTTTTTTGCAATTTAACACGAGAATGTTTAAAAGGTTCATAGATAACCCTTTTTTAAAGAATAAATATTAAAACAGAAACCCCCTGCCAAGGCAGGGGGAACCGTATCCAAACAATCCATAAAACAAATAGTTAAGGTTCGGTTTACAGGGATTTTTAAAAGACTAGGATTGTTTAGTATTGGATACAACGAACGGCATCTAGCGTGCTGTTGCGTGTACGATGTTTTTGATAAGTAATGGAACATTCGAATCCGCCACGACCATTCGTGCTTTGTCTGAGCATAGAGACATTGGCATCATAACTGAATGCAACGGCGAATGGTTTGAACTCGAGTTTCGCAACAGGGATGATGGCGTCATTCACCCGAAACATGGCTCCAGCATGGATCGCATATTTATTATCATCGGCTTCACCCAGTTTCCAAGACAGCATGGCTCCACCAATCAGCTGACGATAATTTCCTTGAACCATATAATCTGCTTCGAAAGTAAGGGTTGAGAGGTTTGTCAGTTCCATGCGAATTCCACCTGATCCAACCCATTTAGGTTGCATGGCAACTTTTTCTGCAGCGTAAAAAGAAACTTTTTGAGATTGATTGAAGTGGTGATAAGCCACACCTGCATATAAATTATTGGCAGGGTTTTCACCAATTTGCGCATTTAAACTCATACCTGCACTGGCATCAAAATAAGAAAATTGACCAGTTGCTAAGTTTTCACCATCAGACAAAGAAGCGTCATAAGCCACTCCATTGAATTGATTATTGGTAGTCATTTTACTTCTGTCTAAACTACGTTGAACATATCCGCCCATGAAGCCTACGGAAAGATATAAGTTACGTACATCACTGAGCGATTTGTTGTAGTTGATTACCGGCATCAGCTTAGTTGTTGTTAAAGCAATCGTACCTGCTTTGTCATAAACAACTTGACCGCCGTAAGAAAGAAAATCATCACTTTCTCCGATTTGAGTTTTGGTCTCGCCACTGATGGAGGTTGTTTGAAAACCATCAGTGATGCTATTCCATTGGTTACGCGTTACAGCTTGGAAACGAACGTCTCCAGAGTATACGCCGGTAAGTGATGGATTTCGCAGTATGGGTGTTTCGAAAAGTTGGGAGAAGTGAAGGTCTTGCCCGCTTGTTTGTAGTGCAGCTGCGCTGAACATCAGCACGAAGGCCGCGTTAATAATACGTTTCATAGGTTGGATATTGGTTGGTACGTCATCTATTAAACGTATTTTTTTATCCAATCGTATGTGAAAAGATTTTTTTTTCAGTTTTTTTATTGTTTATCAAATTAGAAAGGGCCTGCTGGAAAGCAAGCCCCGTTCTCTAAAACAAAAGCGCGTTTATAATTATTTGATCAAGGCGATGTTGCCGGTGAAAGTCATGGAGGTGTTGTTTTCGCAAAGCACTTCAATGGAGTAAACAAACACATCCGGTGATAATTGTTTGCCACGGAATGTTCCGTTCCATCCTCTTCTTGCATCATTCGCTTTAAAACCACCCTGTTCGAAAATCAATTCTCCCCAACGATTATAAATTTTAAACTTCTTGATGTTGAGCAAACCTGATCCACGAGGGAAGAAGATATCATTCATTCCATCATTGTTTGGAGAGAATGTGTTTGGAACAAACAGATTAGATCCGTCACACAATACATTAACCACCAGCTGATCGGTTGCGTTGCAGCCTCCTTCATTACTTACCTCTACTGTGTAAGTGGTCGTTTGGGTTGGTCTTACGGTGATACCAGGAAACACGTCACGGAAATTTCCGCCGGTGGTACTCCAACGAGCAGTTGTAACATCTGAAGATACTTGTGGAATGATATCGATGGTTTGACCAACATTGATGGTGCGATCGGCACCGGCTTCAACAGTTGGGTATTTATGAACGATGATAGAAACGAATGCAGAATCGGTGAAACAATTTTTTTCATCTTTACCAATAACACGGTAACGGGTTGTGGTGTTTGGCGTTGCCATTGTAGCAGCCGCATTTGCATTGTTCAAACCTATAGAAGGAGACCACTGATACTGAGCGGCACCATTTGCCATTAATTGTACGGATGCACCTACACAAATTTTGTCAATATTACTGCTGGCTTGCATTTGAAATGGTTTTACCACTGATACACGAATCGTGTCTTTACTTCTGCAACCGTATGAGGAAATCCCGGTGACAACATATTCCATATCCTCTGCTGGATTTGCAAACGGATTTGCACAATTCGGACAGTTCAAGCCATTCGCAGGTCCCCAGATGTAACGTTCAGCACCTGTTGCTTGGAGTGAAACACCACGACCTTTACAAAGGAAAGTATCAATACCTGCACTTACGGTTGGAATCGGGTAAGCTTCAACGTTAGTGTAAGCAGTGTCCATACATCCGTTGAGATCTTTGATGGTCAGTGTTATCGGGTAGTTTCCGGCCGCTTCATATCGTTGAGCAGCTGGTGTTGCATCGCTGGAAGTTTGATTGTTACCAAAATTCCATTTCCATTCAGCAATTTGATTATTTGAAACACTGGCAGTACCTCTGAATTGTACATTCAATCCAACACAGCCATTTGCAGATTGGAAAATATTAGCAGTAGGCAGGGTTAAAACTTTGATAGAATCAATGATGATTGCTGTATCACGACATCCAAAATTTGAAATTGCAATCAATGATGTTTGATAATTGCCTGCGTTTACGAAGCTATGTGTCGGATGTGGAACAGTAGATTGACTTCCATCTCCAAAATTCCAAATATATCCCTGAATGCCATCTGTAGAAGAAGACAGATTGCTGAATGAAACATCCGCGCTACCGCACCATAATGAGCGAGCAAGGTCAAACTTGGCCTGCACCGTATGAATCTCGATGCTATCTGTTCCTGTTAATGGAACGATGCAACCTGCAGTGTCACTCAAGATCAATTTAGGAAGATATTTTCCTTCGTTTTGGTAAGGGTGATTCGCAGCATTTATAGAGTCTACCAGCACATTTCCATCATTAAAATCCCATGTCAATCTGCTTGCACCCACTACGTTTGCCTGAAAGTTTACATTAAAAGGAGCACAACCATTTAAGTCTGTATAGTTAAATGATCCACGTGGTCCTTTTACGATGATTTTCTTTTCAGTGGAATCTTTACATCCACCCGGACCAGTAACTACCAACTTAGAATAGAATGTATCTGCTACCGTGTAGAAGTGAGCTGGATTATTTGTGCTTGTTTGTGTTTGATCTCCGAAATACCACATAGATGAAAGTCTATTGGCAGAACTGTCAGAGAAATTTACGATCAATGGTGGGCAATTGCCAATGCTGTCACTGATGTGAAAAATTGCCTTTGGAAAATGAATGTCAATGAATTGCGATTTGGTAATGCTATCTACACAGCCTTCCTGATCTTTTACATGTAACATGATTGTGTAGTTACCTGTATCACGGAAAGCATGAACAGGGTTTCTATCAGATGAAAATTGGTTGTCTCCGAAATTCCAGCTGTATTGCAAACCCGCACCCACTGAGAGATCTGTCATTTGTACATTGCTGCCCGGACAACTCAATGAATCTTGCGTAGTAAATCCGGCTACTGGATTTTGAACACCAACATGATTGAATTTTGTAAAGCTATGTGAGCAGCCCGCACTATCTGTTGTTTTCAACACGATGGTATACAAACCATTTTGCTGATAGGCATGGGTCGTATTTCCGGTTGAAGTACTATCGATGCTTCCGTCTCCAAAATTCCAGTTCCATTTCACCAATGGATTTCTACCATCTGAAACTGCCTGACTAATGAAAGAGACTTCTGTGTTCAAACAGGCGGTAGTATCTCCTACCATGAAACGTGTAATTGGACCGTTGGCAGCAATCATCCGAGGTTTGATTACCGTATCCTTACATCCGTTTTTATCTACAGAAATCATTTTTACGGTATACAAGCCATTATGTATGTATGACTTAGTCAAGATACGTCCAGTTGCTGATGTAAAGTCCCCAAAGTCCCAAGTATAGCTGTTGTAATAAATACTGTCTGTGTTGATTACTTCAAATCTGACGGTATCCGGACGGCAAAGTGCTTGTCTGGACGAAATGATGCCCGGTATTAAATTGTTCACTAATAATCTTCTTACAGGAGTGGTTTGCGAACATCCGGTTGAATCATTACTCACGGTTAATGTCACTGAATAATATCCTGTGGAGGAGTAAGTATGAACAGGGTCTTTTTCTGTTGATGTGTTACCATCCCCAAAGTTCCATAACCAACTGGTTGCCCCTTTAGATTTATTGATAAATTTTTTGGTCATCCGATCATTACAGTTATTAATCACAATGAAGTTTCCTACCGGTGGAATGATGTAGATGTAATCTTCACGTTTTAAGGTGTCAGAACATCCATGTTGTGATACAATTAGTGTAACATCCATGTAGCCGGTATCAATGTAAGTACGTGTTGGATTACGAACTGTTGATGTTCCTCCGTCACCAAAAGTCCATGCCCATTCAGTAACAGAATCAGCAACAGGTGTTGAATCGGTGAAAACGATAGGTATATTGGCACAACTTACCAAAGGTGTTGCAACGAAGTTGGCATGTGGACGATCACCGGCTTTGACAGCGTTGTTCAGAACGACTGTGTCCGTGCAACCGCTGGCTGTTGTAATGATGAGTGAAACATTGTAAATTCCTTTTGAATAAATATTGGTTGGTGTTTGTGCAGACGAAGTATTACCGTCGCCAAAATTCCAAGCATAACTTACCACAGCATCTCCACCTACAACAGCCGAAGTGAAATTTACTTCAAGGGGTGCGCATCCTTTGTTTTTTGAAACACTGATCGATGCAACAGGCAGTTGAATATTTACATACTGATATTTGGTTAATGTATTCACACAACCAAATTCTGAGGTTGCTTTTAATTTTATATCAAAATTGCCGGGTGTATTAAAAGAAACGTTTGGATTGGCCATCGTTGAAGATTGACCATTACCGAATGACCACAAGTAGCTGGTTGT
>JBILCT010000311.1:0-2937 GCA_044353025.1 Ferruginibacter sp.
TTAAATGTTTAGTTCGAAATCTTCGAAAAGCCTATTTTTTAAAGGAGTGGGGAGCAGAGTTGTTATATGCAGATCTATCAATTCCGGAAACTCTACCATTGTTACTAAAAGATGTTAGCGTAATTATAGATGCTTCTACTGCTCGCCCAACTGATACATACAAGGCGGAAGAAGTTGATTTAATAGGAAAAATCGCTTTAATTGAAGCCGCTCAAGTTGCTGGAATCGAGCGTTTTATATTTTTTTCAATTTTAAACGGAGAAAAATATTCTTCCGTTCCATTGATTAATTTAAAGTTAAAATTAGAATCTTATATTAAAAAATCAGGAATCAAATATACTATTTTTTATTTAGGGGGATTTTTTCAAGGATTAATTAGTCAATATGCAATTCCTATATTAGAAAAACAATCGATCTGGATAACGGGGGAATCCACTAATATCAATTATATCGATACTCAAGATGTGGCAAAATTTGTATTACGAAGCTTAACATTAGAAAAAACCGAAAATCAATGCTTTCCGTTAGTGGGTTTAAAATCCTGGAATTCTGAAGAAATCATTTTATTATGTGAAAGATTATCGGGGCAATCCGCAAAGATAATTAAAATTCCTGTAGCACTTTTAAAACTACTGCGTCAAATAACTGGATTTTTTGAATGGGGGATGAACATTTCAGAAAGATTAGCATTTGCTGAAGTTTTATCTTCTGGTGACAATTTTACTGCCGAAATGAAAGAAGTTTATCAAACTTTTGAGTTTGATCCCTTAGATACGATAACTTTAGAACGTTATATGCAAGATTATTTTGGTAGAATTTTACGACGTTTAAAAGAATTAACAGATGAAAAAGAAAGAAGTTTATAATTATATAATTTAAATTTCAATATATTTTCTTCAAGATATAAATTTTAAATAAAAACTAGCTATATAATTAAAAAGAGATAATAGTATTTTCAATACGCTATTAAATAATTTATTTTGGAGATAAAATCATGTTCACACTTAAAATTGTTGTTTATACTGTAGTAAGCTTTTTTATTTCTTTATTTACTTTTGGTTTCTTATCTAACGATGCATCTAGAAACCCTAATAGAAAAGATTTAGAATAAACTTTTGATTTTGAAAATTTGCTATATATAACGATTTATAATATTAGGAGCTATAGTTATAATCAAATTAGATATTAACTATAAGCTCCAACGCAAATCTTTTTTAATCCGAGATAATCATAATTTAAAATTATAAACAAATGAAAAATTGGGGTGTGAGAAATATAACGCAATCAGCGTTTGAAAAAACTGGTCCCATTCCTAGGTCGATAACAAAGACTTTTGAGAAATTCAAAAAAGAATTAGACCCAAATTCTGAAGCCGAAATTATTGAAGAATTTAGAGTATCTAGATATCAAACGGCTGCTTCAATAAAATATTTACTGTTATTAATAGTAGTTCCTGTAATCATTAATCAATTATCAAAAGGAGTTATATTTTCTCCAGTGATTGACTATTTTTGGAATGAAAAACGGATAGATATATTTTTAAATGCTTCTCAAGAAGAACGAGCATTTAGTGAATTGCAAAGATTTGAAGAAAAAATACATTTTGAAATTTTAATAGGTCAACTTCCGCCTCTTTCACAAGAATCTATTGACAAAGAAATAAAAACTAAAGCCATTGAATTAGCAGAATATTATTCTCAAGAAAGCATCAATGCAATAAAAAATCTTCTTTCTGACTTTTTAGGCTTTATTGCTTTTTTTTATTTAATACTCAAAGGGGGAAGACAAGTATCAGTATTGAAATCATTTTTAAATGAATTAATTTATGGTCTTAGTGATACGGCTAAAGCTTTTTTAATAATTTTATTCACAGATATTTTTGTTGGTTTTCATTCCACACATGGTTGGGAGGTTTTCTTAGAAAATGGTTTAAGACACTTCGGACTACCTGAAAACCGAGATTTTATTTTCTTATTTATTGCAAGTTTTCCAGTTATCTTAGATACTGTTTTCAAATATTGGATTTTTCGATATTTAAATCAAGTCTCTCCGTCCGCTGTAGCAACCTATAGAAATATGAATGAATAGAGATTTTTTTATAGCGGATAATAAAATCTCTATTCATAAAAATGTCTACTGGATTAAGTTTAAACCAGAAGTTTGAAGAAAAGTGATATTAGAAATTAGAGTATAAGCAAAAATAGCTCCTCCTATTGACCCTACTAACCAACCAGATGTAAACTGTCTCCAACCTTGAGATGATTGTAAAACATCTTTATTTTCTGTTTCCTCAAAAGAAACCACTCCATAAATTGCTAAACACGCAGACATAATTATGATTAAACCTATGGAAGAAAATAACCCGGATAATAAGGCAACATCAGATGCTCTTAAAGGACCTAATTTATAGAATGGTCCAACTAAAAAATATCCATGAGCCATTCCTATTTCTAAACCTCGAAGTAAAGGTGAAAGACCTACACGATAAGCAGGGAGATTTGATAAAAATGAACGTGTGAAACTAGACGTACTAATTGGCGTAGCTAAGTTTCCTACAAAAGGATCGTCATTATATGGTTTGATAAATTGTGTCATATTTTTACAGGTTAAGTGACAACATTAATTATATCATACATAAAAAAAGAAAAAGACATTGTATAGCGTTGTAAAAAATATTTTTAAATATTTAAAAATTGAAAAGAAAGTTCTTTATTAAATAAGATATACTAATAATAGCATCTTTTAGCAGTTAAATATCTATATAAAAAGTCATATGAGTTTGTTTTTAGGTTATTTCATTTTATTGGCGTGTGCATTCGGTTTGGCAGCAGGTTTATTTTATGGGCTTTCATTAATAAAACTAATATAAAATTATGCTAGAAGTTTAATTGAAGAAATCAATTAAGCTTCTAGCAACATAAATAAAGAAAAATTTTA
>JBILCT010000258.1:0-2920 GCA_044353025.1 Ferruginibacter sp.
AATTGCTAGAAATGCTGCAAAAAAATCAATTGTCCTACTTAAAAACAATGAAAGCATTCTTCCATTAAATATAGATACACGTATTGCTTTGATCGGTCATTATGCAGAGAGCAAGGAAGATATGTTCGACTTTTGGGTTGCTCAAGGTGAACCTGAACAAGCGATTACCATCAAAGAAGCCATGGATATTAAATTAAGTGGAAACTTTCTATATGCCCCAGGCTATTTATCTGACAATAACACGAATCAAGAACTGATAGATGATGCAGTTCAGAAAGCATCACAGGCCCAAGTGGTAGTCGTAAATATCGGAATCAGCGGTAAAATGGCAGGTGAAGATCGGGCATTGGCCTATCCTCAAATTTCTTCGGGCCAAATTGAACTTTTGAAAGCATTGAAAGCCCTTGGAAAACCCTTGGTAGTTTTGGTTTCCAGCGGACGTCCATTGGTGCTTACTGAAGCTGAAAAATATGCCGATGCCATGGTTCAAACCTGGATTTTGGGCAGCGAACATGGTAATGCTGTTTTAGATGTTTTGTATGGCGATTATAATCCTACTGCAAAAACAGTGATGAGTTTTCCATATGCCATCGGACAAATTCCGGTTTATTACAATCATTTTAATACCAACCGTCCTGCTCCCGAAGATTTAAAAGGTGATTGGTACAGTCGATACAGAGATATTCCCAATACACCCTTATATCCTTTTGGCTATGGAATGAGTTATACATCCTATACTTACAGTAATCTTAAACTTTCCAAAACAACCATGTCCAAAACAGATACGATACAAGTATCCGTAAATCTGTTAAACAACACAGAACGACCGGGAGATGAAGTTGTTCAATTATACATCCGGGATCATGCTGCTTCTTATATTCGTCCGGTACAAGAATTGAAAGCTTTTCAAACGGTTAGTATGGGAATCTCAGATCAACAGTTGGTTGTTTTTAAATTGTCTGCCAAAGATCTATCATTCTTCAATGAAGATGGGAAAACCATTTTGGAGCCAGGTAAATTCACCATTATGGTTGGAGGAAACTCAAGAGATGTTTTGAAAACGGATCTGACACTCAAGTTTTAATCAAATACTTTGATTTAATTCAATGAATTGTCCTTAAATAAGGTTGACAAGTTATTAATAAGTCCCGGTTGCCTCAAGTAACCGGGATTTTTGTAAATGTACACAATCAGGTGTTTTCATATTTTGGGATAAATGTGGTCTTTTTTTGATTATATAATTCAACAGCTTCATTAACTAGCCGGAAGGCTTGCAGCCTTGAGGGCAACTGCCTTCCTAGGCCAAATTCATCTTTCAATGTTCTGTTCATTCTTTCTGCTAAATGATTTTATTATGGATCTTCGTATTCTGTCATACGAATAGCAATATTGTTTTCTAAGGATAGTTTCACATAATCGCTGCTGCAATACTGAAGTCAGTTATCTGAATGATGAACTAATTTTTCATTTAGATAAACCCTTTTAGCAATTGTCATTCGATCTGCTGCCTTCATTTTTTCTGTATTCATGCTTTCTGATATGGTATAACCCATTATTCTTAGACTGAAAGCATCTGTTACTAAGTTCAAGTAACAGTTACCCTTATTAGTATTAATGTAAGTGATATTGCTAACCCATAACTGCTCAGGACCAGTAAGTTTTTTCCCATTAATGATGTTTGGATATTTTCTCATCCAATGCTTGCTATTCGTTGTCTTTACATATCTCCGCTTTGGCTTTTTCAATAATTGATGCTTTGCAATTAACATAAACATCTTATCTCTGCCGATTTTTATTGAACGTTCAGTTAACATGGGTTTGATTTGATGGTAGATCTTTCTGCCGCCAAGCACATAGGTAATACTCTCCTTTCTGAATGTACCATTTCCAAGACTTTTCTTTCAGCAACTCTTTTAACTTATTGTTCTTACAAATCTTGTGAAAATATTGACGAGTAAAACCCAGTGTATTATCTATAAATCCGACCGAGTATTTGCAATTTTTGGAGCCTGTAACTTGTTGGCTTCGTTTGACTTTAGGCTCAAATACTATTTTCGAATATCCGTAATAATGCTTCATATGCAATGTCAATTGCCAGGATTTAAAATACTTTCTGCTTCAAGCTGCCTTTTCTTTTTTCAAATTCAGCAATCCTACGATTGAACGTTGTTTTTTAATCATTGATTCTTTTTTATGACTCCAATTTGATCTGGCATACTTTCATAAATAAAATAAAACGGCAGCATTCCCCTGGATACTATATTTATTTGGGTGCATCCTGAGAAAGGGCCACGCTTTCTACATCTTCAACAACCTGAAGTTTGAAAGCTAATGTATAATCTTTTTGTGTCCGTTTACGAACCCGAAATTGTCCCTTATTTTTCATGGAGACATCTTTTTTGTGTCAACCTATTTTAGGACGAGGCACACATTGATAATATAAAAAGGGCTGTCTTCAATAGACAGCCCTTTGGAAAGTATTTACACAATTCTTGTTTTCTATGGATTTACCATGATCTTGTTGGTAGCAATTTGGTTTCCAGTTGCATCGTAGATGATAACGATGTAAAGGCCTGAATTTACATTGCGTAAGTTGAACTCGTGTTTTGGTTGCGAGTAATTGGATGAAATTGATTTCGTGTAAACACGTTTTCCGTGTCCATCGAATACTGTGAAGCTCAGTTTGCTTGTGGATGGGAGTTTCAGCAGACTAGAATAATCCACATTAAATGAACCTTTGTTTGGATTGGGGTAAAATACGAGGTTATTGCTGATTGAGACGTTGATGCTATCATTTTCTCTACATCCAAAAATAGTGGAGGCGCTAACCTTGTAAAAACCAACTTCACTGACTCCTACGTTTAGGGTACGGGTATTATTTGGTAATTGTAAATCAATCTGATCTTTGTACCAAGTCCAA
>JBILCT010000259.1:0-2919 GCA_044353025.1 Ferruginibacter sp.
ATCACATGGGATTGGATTGTATGACGGATCAAAAAGAAAACGCACCAATTATTGCAGCAGCTGATGGATATATAGCTAAAATCAATATTGATCCCAATGGATTTGGAAGAGCGATCTATATCAATCACCCCAATGGATTAACGACGGTCTATGCCCATCTCAATGATTTTTTTCCGGAACTGGAGAAGTATGTGCAATCTGTGCATTATCAAAGAAAGACATGGAGAATTCAGTTTGACGTGCCACCCGGAAAATTTCAGATTAAGCAAGGACAATTTATTGGATACAGCGGAAATACAGGAGGGTCATTAGGTCCGCATTTGCATTTTGAAATTCGTGAAACCCATTCAGATCAGGTGCTCAATCCATTGTTGTTCGATTTGGGATTAAAAGATTTGGTTCCTCCTGATATTATGCAATTGGCCATTTATGATCGGGAAAAGAGTACCCACGAACAATCGCCAAGCAAATACATTTTGAAAAAGAAAGGGGATCATTATGAACCGGTAGATCCAAATATAATGATGGATGCGGAACGTGTAAGTTTCGCAATTACTGCCCATGATCGATTAAGCGGTTCAATGAATCCCAATGGAATTTACCGGGCAGAATATTGGGCGAATGATCAATGGATGAGTGGGTTTGAATTGAACAGAATCAGTTATGATGAAACCCGTTATTTGAATGGGCATATTGATTTCAAAGTAAAAGCAAATAAAGGTCCGTACTTACAACATCTAAGTCCGCTACCCGGTTATTTGGATAGTGTTTATCAAACCAAACCCGGCACTTACGGTGTATTAGACTTATCTAGTTCAACACCTGTAAAAGTTCGTATACGCGTGAGCGATACCTATGGCAATCAATCAGAGATTCACTTTACCATTCAACAAAAAACAAATACGATTACCTCCAAAAATGAGCATGGTCAACATCCACTTTTTGCACCGGGCCATGTGAATATTTTTGAAAATAAAAACATTTTGATTGTTTTGCCAGATTCAGCTTTGTATGATACCATACATTTTAATTATAGCCAATCGATCATGGGTGAACGAACAATTCATAACATCCACCATACAAATATTCCGGTACAAACTTATTATCCGATTAGCATTCAACCGATTGAAAAAACCTACGACAGCAGTAAGTATGTCATGAAGTTGACCACATTGGAAAACAAAATCAGACATCGTTATGCGCAATGGAAAAACGGATGGTTTAAGTCTTCTTTCAGAGAGTTTGGACAAGTGGAGTTGATCTATGATACCCTTCCACCTCAGATAACACCACTCGATGGATTTCATTCAGGAATGAATGTATCTGCGCTTCGTAGACTTGCATTTAACGTCACAGATAATACACGTGAAGTAGCATCATTTACAGCGTTGTTGGATGGAGCATGGTTGATGTTTTCGAATGATAAAGAAAAAAGTTTTATTTACAAATGGGATGAGCGTGTTGCTCCGGGTGAACATAGTTTGGAATTGATTGTTAGTGATCTGGTGGGAAACATCACCCGAAAAACATATCAATTCACCCGTTAAATTTTTTTGTATGTCTATGTGTTCAGCTGGTCAAAAAGCGCCTGCATTCAAAGGTCCCGATCAAACCGGAAAGATGGTTTCGCTGAGTCAATTCAAAGGGAAGAAGTTGGTACTTTATTTCTATCCCCAAGATGATACGCCTACTTGTACAACACAGGCCTGTAACTTGCGTGATCATTATGGCGTGCTGAAAAATAAGGGGTATGAAGTGGTGGGAGTAAGTCCGGATCCTGTGGAGAAGCATCAGAAATTTGCCAACAAACATGCATTGCCATTTACGCTGATTGCTGATCCGGAAAGAAAAATCATCGAGGCTTATGGTGTATGGGGTGAGAAAAGCATGTACGGGAAAAAATACATGGGCTTGTTGCGTACTACTTTTTTGATTGATGAAAAAGGGAAGATTGAAGCGGTGATTACAAAGCCCAAAGCAAAGCAGCACGCGGAGGAGGTGATGGCGCTGGGGTGATGAAAAGATGGTCAAATCGATTCTCAATAACTAACTTTACCCCATGAATTTTTCTTCGAGTTTGTTGGAGTCTGCTGTACTGGAATTGTCGAAACTGCCGGGCATTGGAAAGAAAACGGCCTTGCGTTTGGCCTTGCACTTGGTTAAACAACCGGAAACCGAGGTCGTTCGTTTTAGTGATACCATTGCGCGGATGCGTCAACATATTCAGTACTGTAAATCCTGTTACAATATTTCAGATACGGAGACTTGTCAGATTTGTTCCAATACCATGCGACAAGCTGAAACGGTTTGTGTGGTGGAAAATATCCGGGATGTGATGGCCATTGAAAGTACCCAACAATTCAATGGGAGATATCATGTTTTGGGTGGATTGATTTCGCCCTTGGATGGTATTGGTCCGGATCAATTGCAGATAGATACACTTATTCATAGGGTACAGCAGGAAGGAATCAAAGAAATCATCTTTGCACTGAATCCGAATATACAAGGAGATACCACGATCTATTATATCGGAAAAAAACTACAGGACAAATCTGTTAGAATCACTACCATCGCACGAGGTATTTCATTTGGTGGCGAACTGGAATATGCAGACGAGATGACATTAGCCAAAAGTATTCAGAATCGAATTCCGGCAGAGCAATATGTGCGTTCTTCCAATGCTTAATTTAGATAAAATCACTTTGAGCGTGTGTTTTATTGCATTAATTAATTAAACAAATATTAATAAAAAGTATAAATATAAATATAAAAAATGGAATTTTACAGCCTGTTAAGTAAAATAAAAACCATGAAAAATTATAAACAATCTCACATTTGTTTTTCAAGAACTGTTGTTTTTCTGATTTGCATGTTATTGGTTAACTGCATTTCTGCTCAAAACAATAATGCACAAGGTCT
>JBILCT010000260.1:0-2915 GCA_044353025.1 Ferruginibacter sp.
TGTAACCTATTTCATTTTTTGCCAATAAAATCTGGTGATGTCTGGGGTCCCGTTCTTCCTTGCTAAAAGTCTTTCGCGTACGGTCTTGCGTGATATAAAATTCACATCCTACAATGGGTTTAACCAGCGGCTTACCGGATGAATCCAGGTGGTTTCCGGCCTCTTTCACAAATTCAAAAACCCCAAACATATTCCCATGGTCGCTGATGGCCAATGCAGGCATGCCATCTGCAACTGCTTTTTTATACAATCCTTTTATAGATGCAGCTCCGTCTAGCAGAGAATATTGGGTGTGAACATGGAGATGGCTGAATTTCATAGAAAGAGTACAGAAACTACAAATATGGGGTCATT
Source organism: Ferruginibacter sp. (assembly GCA_044353025.1). Taxonomy (GTDB): domain Bacteria; phylum Bacteroidota; class Bacteroidia; order Chitinophagales; family Chitinophagaceae; genus Ferruginibacter. Next base: position 355 of record JBILCT010000260.1, read on the forward strand.
TTTTTGTAATTTATCATCGTTTTTATCCACAAATACAGACGCAGATTCAATTTCAAAGGACGTAAATCTAAAAAACAAGGTAAAAAAACGTAATTTTGCACCCATGTTGTTTTTTAAGCATTTGTTTTTTCGCCTTTTTACTTTTTTTGGTATTCTATTCTGTTCATCACTCAATGGACAAAATTTGATGGATACTGAAAATGGAGGTGTATCGTTGCGTTTTATTGATGAAATTGAAATCACTCCAAAGAAGTTAAAAAAAACAGGATCAATTTGGAGGGGTGAGGGTACATCTGTTTACCCGTCGACATCAGAAAAACCTGAAATATTTCAACAACCCAAATCACAAATTGATATTGAAAATGCTTCAGCTCTCAAATTTAAATATGCGCTTTTGCTTGATATAGAAGTAGAAAATTTACCCATTGATGATGAATGGATAAATTTTCTTCAGCATTGGATTGGAACTCGATATGTTTATGGAGGTCAGTCATTGACAGGAACAGATTGCAGTGGATTCAGCAGAAATTTATATCAAAAGATATTAGGTATACAATTACCCCGAACCTCCGAAGATCAGGCGATATCCTGCGGAAGTTTGTTCAAAGATTCTATTCAAACAGGAGATCTTGTATTTTTCAAAAATGGTAGCAGAATTTCCCACGTAGGTGTTTATCTAACGAATGGAAGATTTGTTCATGCAAGTAGCTCTCAGGGAGTTACCATTAGCCAATTGAAAGAACCTTATTACCAAAAACGTTTTTGGGGAGCTGGAAGAATACAAGTTAATTCAACTTTTCCCGATACTGCACATAATATGAAGGATGAACCTTAATGGATACATCCTTTAAATTCATACCAGTTTTCATTTTCGAAATCTTAGTAGTTGGATAAACTCTGGTGTCAGACTGCCCTTCGATACATAAATCAACAGGCATTTCAAATCCGGGAATCGCATTTTTCCATTCGATACTTAGAAATCCATCATTTTCTTTATTTACCCATAGTTCAGGAATTTGGGAAGTCCTCAGATATTGATCAAAAAAAACATCAAGTTTAAGTCCGGTACAATCGCTCCAATATTGTTCGATTTGTTTGCTCGTGACAATACTGTGTTTATATTTTTCTAGCATATTTTTCAATCCTTGAAAAAAGAGGGAATCATTGTTGATCCATTGTCTTAATGTGTGAATCACATTGGCTCCTTTGTTGTAAATATCACCGGTGGGATCATGATTCACACCGAGAAACATGATCATGGGATCTGTATTTTCAATCTCTTCTCTTAATCCAACAATGTATTCAGTGGCAGCACTTTTCCCTTTAAAATATTCAATATACAATGCCTCGCTATATGTTGTAAATGATTCATGTATCCAGTTTTCAGCCATATCGCAACTGGTTAAGCTATTTCCAAACCACTCGTGTCCACTTTCATGTACAATGATAAAATCCCAGTCTAAACCCCAACCCGTTTTGGATCGATCAATTCCTAAATATCCATTTTGGAAATTATTTCCATAAGCGATGGCTGATTGGTGTTCCATTCCAAGGTAAGGAGCTTCTACTAATTTGTATCCATCTTTATAAAAAGGATATGGACCGAAATAATACTCAAATGCCTCCAGCATTTTTTGAGTTTGAGAAAAATGGATTCGGGCTTTTGATTCGTGTTGCTTTAAAATCCAATAACTCAGCGATAATCTTCCGAGACTTCCATGAAAAGTATCTTGAATACAGGTATAATTTCCGATATAAGGGATGATGTTGTAGTTGTTAATGGTGGATTTAGTTTTCCATTGAAAAGTTCTTGTTTTTTTGATCTTGTCATGTAAATTTTCAATCAATGTTCCATTAGAAACCGCCACCAAACTGTCTGGAACTACTATACGAATGCTACATCCAGAATCCGGCTCATCCGATTGAATATCTTTACACGGAAACCAAACACTGGAACCTAATCCCTGACAGGCTACACTTACCAATGGATTGCCCAAACTATCCTTATCCCAAACCCATCCACCATCCCATGGTGCACGAACAGCTTTTTTGGGAGTGCCATGAAACTGGATGTCAATCGTTCTTTTTGCATTGTACTTCGTTTTAAGTTTGGGTAGGTTAACCCAGTAAACATTGCCCGTTCTAGAGAATGCGCACCGCTTATTTTCAACTCTAATACGATCGATTTTCATAGGTTTCTGCAGATCCAATTGAATTTTATCTGCTCCATTATCTATAAAATCAATTTTTATATTTCCAGAAATACTTTGCTTTTGGATATTTGGTTGGAGCAAGATGTCATAAAATAGTACTTCCCATTTTTTTCTCCCTTCGCCATTACTTCCTCTTAAACTATCTGCATGAGTAAATGTTTTTTGGGCTTGTAAAAAGCAAAAATTATATAAGCTCCATAAAAAAACGAGTGTAATTTTTTTCATGGTGTAAAGGTAGGGACCGTGCAGACAAAATTAAATAGACAGAATACTTACAATACTCAAGAGGTTACTTATAAAAACTATACTGTTTTCAGTTTTGTTGAATATTTTTTTTTGAACTTTTCC
>JBILCT010000261.1:0-2906 GCA_044353025.1 Ferruginibacter sp.
CGGGGAAGGGGGAGGTTTTAGAGGTTGAAGAGGTTTTATATTCGTTCCTCATTGTTTTTGAATTTTGCATTTTTAATTTTTACCCGCCACGGCGGGCAAGCTTTTTTACTTTTCACTTTTTAATTTTTACATTTACCCTTTAAAATGAAACCATCTTGCATCTGATAAAAGATTTTGAACAGACTTTTGAACCCGAGTTACTTGAGGCTATTGATGATGTTGCCGAATGGCGTGAAGTGAAGGAAGGCGAAATGTTGCTCGACATCGGCGAAACGGTAAGAACCATTCCCTTTCTTATCAAAGGATCTTTGAAAGTATCCAGAATGGATGAAGAAGGCAGAGAAATTCTTTTGTACTATGTCAATGCCCATGAAAGTTGCGCCATGACTTTTACCTGCTGTATGCAGCAATTTCCCAGCGAAATCAAAGCCGTGGCCGAAACTGATGCAGAACTACTCTCCATACCTATTTCGGTGATGGATTCCTGGCTGGTGAAATATCCTACCTGGAAAAGTTTTGTGATGCGTACCATCAGAAGCCGTTTCATTGAACTATTGCACACCATCGACCAACTTGCATTTCACAAACTCGATGAAAGACTGATTGCCTATCTGAAAGAAAAATCCAAAGCCACAGGCTCCTCATTGATCAATCTTTCTCATGAACAAATTGCCGGCGAAATGGCATCCTCCAGAGAAGTGATTTCCCGCTTGCTTAAAAAGCTGGAAAATGACAAAAAAGTCCTGCTTTACAGAAACCAAATCAAGCTGCTCAGGGATTTGTGACGAATGTCACTGTACTTTCTTTTTTTCATGATGACATTTGTGGAACATTGTGACCAACAAAATTCAATCATCATGAGACCAAATCTTCATCCACTCGACCGCCTGATCAGACTTATCATTGCCGCCGTTATTGCAGTGCTCTATTTTGCTGAAGTCATTGCAGGAATTCCGGCAGTCATCCTTGGTATTGTTGCCATCATTCTTTCAGCAACCGCAATAATCAACTTTTGTCCGCTATATTATCTGCTGGGCATTTCTACAAAAAAACAATAACCGACATCATGAAACACGAAATAGAAACACAATGGATGGGTAAAATGCAATTCAATGCATTGGTAAACGGACACACCATCATCATGGACACACCTGAACGCGTGGGAGGCGAAGACCAAGGCCCTATTCCAAAACCATTTTTATTGACAGCGCTATCTGGTTGCACTGGTATGGATGTGATTGCTTTGCTGAGAAAACAAAACATCGAAATACAGGATCTCAATCTGGTGGTCAGTGGCGAAATCAGCAAACAACCGCCCATCGAATACACCTCCATCAATATTGTGTATGAAATCAAGGGCAAACAAGAAGATGAAAAAGCAGCTTTGGATGCGGTGATGTATTCACAAGACAAAGTTTGCGGTGTGAGTCACATGCTGAAAAAAATTATGCCTGTCACCTGGCAGATCACCTACAACGGAAATGAAATCTATAATAACCGGCCTGAAATGGTCACCAATTTGAACTGATGAAATTTATATTGAACAATAAAATCATTTTTATAGGCATCGCCATTGGCGCGTTCGGAGGATACCTCTATTATCAATATATAGGATGTTCGAGCGGCACTTGTCCGATCACCTCCAAACCCCTGAACAGTACAGTTTACGGGGCATTACTCGGCGGCCTTTTGTTTTCCGGATTCAAAAAAGAAAAACCAAAAAATTAGAACTCATGAACCCAACTACAACAATCATCGACGTCAGGTCTCCACAGGAATATTTTGGAGGGCATGTAGATGGCAGCGTCAACATTCCATTGAATGAAATTGAAAGCCGTGTAGAAGAAATCAAAAAAATGAACACCCCGATTATTCTTTGCTGCGCCTCAGGCATGCGCAGTGGACAAGCTACCATGTACCTTCAAAGCATGGGGATCGATTGTGTTAACGGTGGTAGCTGGCTACATCTCAACTAAACATTTTTTATCCAATCAATATTAAAACATGTTACAAGCAATCAAAAAAATATTCGGACTAGGTCCAAAAGTGAACTACAAAGAACTAATACAAAATGGAGCACAAATCATCGATGTGCGCACGAAAGGTGAATACCAGGGCGGGCATATTCGCGGCGCTGTGAATATTCCTTTGCAAATGCTGAGTGTGAATCTGAATAAAATAAAGAAAGACAAACCGGTAATCACCTGCTGCGCCTCAGGCATGAGAAGCGCTTCAGCGAAGTCCATGTTGAAATCGAATGGATTTACAGAAGTATATAACGGTGGCGGATGGATGAGTCTGCAACAAAAAATTCAATCTTAATTCCCATTCAATGAAAATATCAATGAGACAAAGAGTATTTAGAGGATGGAATGTACAACGCGTCATGTTTTTGGTGATGGGTACCATGGTGATGGTGCAGTCTTCGATTACTGCTGATTGGCTGGGTGTTTTGATTGGCCTGTATTTCATGTCGATGGGCATCTTTGCCTTGGGTTGTGCATCCGGAAATTGTTTCAGCGGACAATGCAAAACAACTATTGCCGATTCGGAAGCAACTATTTCATCACAACAAAATTCCTAAAAGACCATGATGAATCAACCTGCAAAATTTTCAGAACTGATATCAGGAAACAAGCCCGTACTGGTGGATTTTTTCACCGAATGGTGTGGGCCCTGCAAGATGATGAAGCCGGTACTGAGCGAGTTGAAACAAAAGATCGGCGACAAGGCTACCATTCTTAAAATCGACGTGGAGAAAAACCCTGCCATCGCCGGACAATTACAAATCCAGGGTGTACCCACACTTATGCTATTTCAAAACAACGAGATCAAGTGGCGCCAGTCTGGCGTGGTGCCTGCGCATATGCTGGAGGAGGTGATAGCGCGGTTTGCGGTTTGAGGTT
>JBILCT010000257.1:0-2939 GCA_044353025.1 Ferruginibacter sp.
TTCAAGGTAGATCTGTAAAGCAAATGATTGTTCAATCAAACCAGAGGTTCCAACTTGGTTCCGAATTGAAATCAGGAATCTATTTCATTCAAGCAAAATCAAGCCATGAAACAAAAATATTGCGTGTGGTTAAATATCAATAGAATCTCGCAAGGTTTCATAGCATAATCTATTAAAAATAATCCCAGTCCATTTACGACTGGGATTATTCATTTGAGGCGTTTCTTTTTCTGAATGTTCATTTTGGTGAACGGTTATGTTTATCATCTTTACCATAAAAAAAGTTCCCGGCAAAACCGGGAACTGTATGAAAATTCGAATATGATGTAGTCTAAAAAAGAATGATTAGATATCAATCGCTTCTCCGTAGGCTGCAGCAGTCGCTTCTTTCATGCCTTCGCTCATCGTAGGATGTGGATGAACGGCATTTAAGATTTCGTGTGCAGTGGTTTCCAATTTACGAGCTACAACCGCTTCGGCAATCATTTCTGTAACATTGGCACCTACCATATGGCATCCTAAGAATTCGCCATATTTGGCATCATAAATTACTTTGATGAATCCTTCGGTATTTCCTCCAGCAACCGCTTTTCCGCTGGCTACAAATGGGAATTTACCTACTTTCAATTCATAACCAGCTTCTTTTGCAGCCTTTTCGGTATAACCCACAGACGCTACTTCCGGTGAGGTATAAGTACAACCTGGAATGTTATTGTAATCCATTGGTTCTGGCTTATGTCCGCTTAAATGCTCAGCTGCATTGATTCCTTCTTTTGCCGCAACGTGAGCAAGCGCTTGTCCGGGTGTGCAATCTCCAATCGCATACAATCCTGCAACGCTGGTTTGTTGATTCGCATCAACTATAATTTTTCCTTTATCGGTTTTGATGCCAAGGGCTTCTAATCCAAGATTTTCGATGTTGGCAATTACACCAACTGCGCTCAAAAGAATATCCGCTTCCAACACAACTTCTCCAGTTGCTGTTTTTACGGTTGCTTTTACTCCGGCACCTGTGGTATCCACTTTGGTTACTTCACTGCTCGTCATGATGGTCATTCCTTGCTTCTTAAACTGCTTTTCCATTTCCTTACTGATGTCTTCGTCTTCAACAGGTAAAATACGAGGAAGGAATTCTACGATGGTCACTTTGGTTCCCATGCTATTATAGAAATAAGCAAATTCAGATCCAATGGCTCCAGATCCGCAAATGATCATGCTTTTGGGTTGCCCAGGAAGGGTCATCGCTTCGCGGTATCCAATGATTTTTTTGCCATCAATAGGCATAGTAGGCAACTGACGAGCACGTCCGCCTGTAGCTAGTATGATGTTTTTAGCGTCTAGGGTTTGTTTGCTGTTGTCGGCAGCGGTCACTTCAAGTTTTGTAGGGGTAAGCAGTTTACCGTTACCCATAATTACATCAATCTTGTTTTTCTTCATCAAGAATTGAATCCCTTTGCTCATTTTATCCGCAACACCGCGACTTCTTTTGATTACTTCTTCAAACTCAGCGATAGCGCTGTCTATTTTGATGCCATAATCTTTGGCATGTTTTGCATATTCAAAAACCTGAGCACTTTTCAACAAAGCTTTGGTTGGAATACAACCCCAGTTTAAACAAATACCTCCCAGACTTTCTCTCTCCACAATGGCTACTTTCTTGCCGAGTTGACTGGCTCTAATGGCAGCCGGATATCCACCGGGTCCGCTTCCAAGTACGATAACGTCGTATGTCATGATTTAGATGTTTAGTTTGAACGCGAAATTAGGTTTTTCTATGCAGAAAATAAGGGATTCCCATCGGAAAACTAACAGAACTCATATGGTTTTCCTTGTTTACTTTCAATTCTATTAGCTGGGATTATCAACCAGACCTGCAGCAGGAGACTTTTTGTGAGATTCATCCAATGATGAAATTCAATCTGATTGTTGGTCTTTTTCTTCCGTTTTATCATTCCTTTTTTCTGCAATGATGCGAAGCGAACTGATGGAAACATTAAGTTCAAATCCAATCAAAATCGCAAGAGAATTGATATAAATCAGTGCCATAACCATCATGATCGTTCCGATAGATCCGTACAACACGTTGTATCGGCCAAAATTATTTACAAAAACAGAAAAACCTACCGATGATAGTAAACATAGAAAGGTAGTGGTGATGGTGCCTGGTGATGCAAGTTTCCATTTCCTTTCTACAGATGGGGCATACTTGAAAATGAATCCGATCGCATAATAAAGCAGCAAGATGATCATAATCCATCGAATATTGGAAATGAAATCTCTTATGCCTTCGTTTTTAACCAACCATTCCAAAAGTGCTCCTTGGGTTATCAATAAAATGAAAAACAACAGAAAAAGTCCGAATATCAACACCGTCAGTTTTATCGCAGTCCAACGAGACAATAACCCCATTCTTTTTTCAAATCCAAGATATTTTTTCTTGTTGAAGGATATAATCAATCCCATCATTGCATTGGATGCGAAATATAACGATGTGAGTAGTCCGAACGACAACAATGCAATTCTGTCTTCGTAGATAAATGAGTCTACAATTTTAATTACCTCTTTGTTATAAGTTGCTGAAGGAACGATATCATAGATTAAACTATGTAACTGGTCCTGTATGGATTTTTTTGAGATGAAGGGTAGATTGGGAATTAGCGTGAATAGAAAAAGCAAAGAGGGAGGAATCGCCATGATGAAATTATAAGAGATGGCTGATGCTCGCTCTGTGAGTCCTTCCGCTTTAATTTGCTTGTAAAAGAAACGCAGTACATCATAAAGTGGAACGCCTTCAAATCCGGGAAGCATTAGCGTTTTTGTTCTGTTGAGAACAAAAGCCAGTGGTGTTTTGGTTATTAATATGCGTTCTAATTTTGTCAATTTATTTCTTTTTGGCGGCAATTAAACTATCCAATGCCTTTTGATATGCTTTTGCAAAA
>JBILCT010000264.1:0-2840 GCA_044353025.1 Ferruginibacter sp.
TGAAATTGCCATGAACGGCGCATTGTTTTTAACCTACATGGGATTGTTCTACAATATCATTGCGCCGGCAAAATCAATTTCAAATACGTTTAGTAACATGCGTAAAGGTGAAGCTGCATTGGCAAGGATTGAAGAAATTCTGAAAGCGCCTGTTACGGTAGATGAAAATCCAACCGGTGCAAAGATTCAACATTTTGAACATGCCATTGAATTTCGGAATGTCAGTTTCAAGTACGAAGAGGTTTATGTGTTGCATGATATTAGTTTTAAATTAGAAAAAGGAAAAACAATCGCATTGGTGGGCAGTAGTGGATCCGGAAAGTCGACCTTGGCCGATTTAATTCCCCGCTTTCATGATGCCAGCTCGGGTGAGATTCTGGTTGACGGAAAGAACATACGAGATTACGCGCTTCATTCATTGCGAAATCAAATCAGTATTGTAACGCAAGAACCTATTTTATTCAACGATAGCATTGCCAACAATATCGCATTGGGCATGGAAACAGCCAACCGAGCAGAGATCATAGAAGCTGCCCGGATTGCCAATGCGCATCGTTTCATTGAACAAAAGGAGAACGGATATGACACCAACATTGGAGACCGTGGAAACAAACTCAGTGGAGGTGAACGTCAACGTGTAACCATCGCACGCGCGGTGTTGAAAAATCCACCGATACTTATTTTGGATGAAGCAACTTCTTCGCTCGATACAGAGAGTGAGCGTCAGGTTCAGGATGCCATCAATAATTTGATGAGCAATCGTACCTCATTGGTAATTGCACATCGATTAAGCACGGTTCGCCATGCGGATGAAATCATTGTGCTGAATAAAGGAGTTATTGCCGAACGTGGCACACACGAAACACTGCTTGCGCATCAAGGAATATATCACCGATTGGTTGAAATGCAGGAAGTGAAATAATTAAAAATGGCCGAATTTAAATTCGGCCATTTTATTTATATAAATATTGAATCATTATTTGCTCATTCCCATCTTGGCTTCAATGCTCAAAGTAGCGTGTGGAACAGCTCTGAGTCTTGCCTTATCAATCAATCTACCGCTAACGCGACAAATGCCATAGGTTTTGTTTTCGATACGCATCAGGGCTTTTTCCAAATGATCGATGAAAGTGATCTGACGGCTCGCCATTTGACTGAGTTGTTCACGTTCCATGCTCAAACTTCCGTCTTCCATGGTCATATATCGTGTTTCACTTTCATCACCACCGGTTTCGTCTTTACGAGTAATCAAGCTTTGCAGATAGTGCAGTTCTTTTTTAGCCGATACCAATTTACGGTGGATGATTTCTTTGAACTCCTGAAGGTCATTGTCTGAGTATCTTACACTTGGTGCACCTGGGTCAACTTTTTGTTGGTCTAATACCGATTTAGTAAAATCAGGCTGATATGCTTTGGCAGTTTTGGTTGCGATCTTTGGGATAGCAACAGATTTGGCAGGTGGAATTTTAATGTCTTTAGGGTTTTTGGCTAAGGCGTTGATTACCTGAACCGGTTTTGCAATGGGTTTCGGAGTTGCGGGTACTTTTTTAACAGGCGCTGCCGGTTTAGCCGGTGCTACAGGAGCAGCAGGTTTTACTGCAGGAGCCGGAGCAGCTTTTACAGGCGTAGTTGTTTTTGAAACAGGTGCAGCTGGTTTGGCAGGGGCTGCTTTTACCGGAACGGATTTCTTAACAGGAGCAGGTGCTGCTTTTTTTACAGGAGCCGCTTTTACCGGAACGGTTTTCTTGGCAGGAACCACTTTCTTTGCCGGCACCGCTTTTTTTGCAGGAACGACTTTTTTTACCGGAGCAGCCTTTTTCACAGGGGCTACTTTTTTTGCCGGGACTATTTTCTTAGCCGGGATTGCCTTTTTTGCAGGAGCAGCCTTCTTCGCAGGGGCCGCTTTTTTAGCAGGGGCCGCTTTTTTAGCAGGAGCTGTTTTTTGGGCTGGAGCCACCTTTTTGGCAGGGGCTGCTTTTTTTACAGGTGCTGCTTTCTTTACCGGGGTATTTTTCTTGGCCGGGACAACTTTCTTGGCCGGGGCCGATTTTTTGACGGGTTTTTTCACTGCCATTTTCCTATTTTTTTAGGTGAACACTAATGCCCAAAACAACCTCATTAATTTCTACCGTTGTTTGAAGTGGCGATTGGGCTGTAAATTCAAGCTCATCCGCTAAAATTTCGCGACAAATATAGTCCTTAAATTCAATTATAGATGGCTTCAGTTGGTCATTTTCAGCGATCATAACATGTATACGATCTGTCAATTCAAACCCTGATTCCTTCCGAATTTGCTGAATCCGATTGATCAACTCACGCGCATTCCCTTCATTTTGAAGCGCTTGCGAAATCGTAATGTCCAGCGCAACAGTCAAATTACCCTTGGAAGCAACCTCAAAACCGGGTATGCTATCTGTCATAATTTCTAAGTCTTCCCCTTGAATGATGATGGGTTCTGCTCCGGATTCCACCTCTTTTGGATTCAAAACCATTCCATTTGAAACCACCTGATCAATCATCAGGTTGTCTAATTTCTCAATTTCTGTGGCCGCCCACTTCATCTGCGCACCCAATCGCTTTCCCAAGGTCTTGAAATTGGCCTTCGCTTTTTTACGAATAAAATCATTCTGCGCATCCAATAAATGGATTTCTTTGATATTGGTTTCCGATTTGATAATCTCTTCCACAGCACGTAAATGTTTGGCCATCCCCTCATTCATCGCCGGTATGGTCACTTTTTGTAACGGCTGACGAACCTTGATGTTCACTTTCTTACGAATAGACAATATCAATGAACAGGTATCCTGCGCAATTTGCATGCTTGCCTCAAGCTCAGCCTG
>JBILCT010000265.1:0-2838 GCA_044353025.1 Ferruginibacter sp.
AATCATGCAGGCGTTCGGAAGGTGGATGAAACTACCTGAGCCAATCCCAAACAAAATCTCCGATTGGATAGAATGGATGCCCCGATAAGTCTTATGAAGACTTCCTGACGTATTTTGTAAGAATGATTATGGTTTGATCATTGACTTTTCCTTCTATCTGCTCAGGGTTATCTGAAACCAAACGAATTTTTCGTACGATGGTTCCTTTGGGTGCCATGAAATTTGCACCTTTCACATTCAGTCCTTGGGTCAATACCACGGTATCTCCATGCAACAACTCAGTTCCATTGCTGTCTACATGTACCTGTTTTTGTTCAAAAGCCGATAGCGACCAATTCAATACGGATTCGTCTAATTCAACGGACTCCAAAATTTCATTGGCCCAAGTTTTTTCACGTATGCCGTGCAAAATGCGGTGACTGAGTACTTGAACGGAGGCTTCCGTATTCCAAATGCTGCCTGCCAAACATTGCCAATGTTCTAGATTCGAAGCAGTTTGTATTTCTTTCGCACATACCGTACAAATGGCCACTTCATGTTCAATGCGGTCGGAATTTTTAGGACTAACCGCATAAGCGATGGAAGCATTTTCTTGTGTGCAGAGTTCGCATAAACCCTCGCATCGATCTTGTAATGAAGTTGTAATCATAGGTGGCAAAAGAATGAAAAATAATTTGGATTTTATTTTTCTTTGAGAAAATGAAAAAACAGTGCTGTAGCAGACTAACGAAGTAAACGGGTATATTTATCGAGCAGCTTAAATAAACCGACCAAAGCAAAGGCTGCTATGATCGCAAGCCAGGTGTCTACTTTGAATTCGGTGTCTTGCAAACTAGGCGCTTTGCTCGATTTACTTGCGGCATACATCATACCCAACGCAAGTGCATTATTCAAAAAATGCGCAATAATATTGATCCATAAATTTCTGGTCCGTTCGTAAATCCATCCCAACACAAATCCAAGCAATGCCCTGCTCAGAAAAAGATAAACCGAACTGTGGATCAAACTAAAGATGATGGATGTTGCCAATATTGCCAGAATAGGTCTCTTCCACCATTCAATCAAAACGTTTTGTAGCGCACCTCTAAAAAAGACCTCTTCAAAAACTGCCGGTAATAAAGCCATGATGACTAGTGCAAGAATCCATTCCCATGGTGTATGCATGGCCGAAAGCATCAATACCTGATCTTCATACGCTTTCTCCAGACTATCCGCCATTTGTTGAAGCGCGGGGAGTCGGGCAGTAAATTGTTTAGAAATGTTTTGCAAAGGGTCGGCCAATAAGTTCGCAGTAAACATGATCAGAAATGCGATCATGATCTGAAATATTGAAAGATGTCTGTTGAAACCCAGGGAGTTGATCGGTTCTGATTTGCATACCAGTGCGAAAGCAATGGCAGGAAGTAAAAAAATGCAAGCAGTGCTTAGAAATTGCAGCCAACGAAAAGTGTTGACCAAATCCGGGTTTTTCATGGCCTGTTGAAGAGCTTCCGGAAATGCTGCCATGTCTGTGTTTTCAGGTAATAAAGGCATGATCATCACCCATTGGAGGATGGAGGCCAGCATCATACCCAAACCGAAAAATAACATGAGTATCCCGAATTGTCCGAGTGCACTGAATCCTTTGGCACTTTTGAATTGCATAAGCGATGTTTTAGCAGTAATTTCGCTGCACAATATACTCATTGTTATTATGCCTTCCATCGGACCCATATCACTTCCTGAATTTCCATTGTTGCTTGCGCCTATGGAGGATGTCAGCGATCCACCATTTCGTGCTGTTTGTAAAGCAAATGGTGCAGACCTTATGTACAGCGAATTTATCAGCAGTGAAGGATTGATCCGGGATGCCTGGAAAAGTAGGAAGAAGCTTGATTTTGAAGAAGAGGAGCGTCCTTTTGGCATTCAGATTTTTGGAGGAGATGAGGAGGCTATGGCCATGAGTGCGAGAATTTGCGAAACAGTTAAACCGGATTTAGTTGATATCAATTTTGGTTGTCCGGTGAAAAAGGTTGTTACCAAAGGAGCCGGTGCAGGGGTATTGAAAGATGTTGACCTGATGATTCGTTTAACCGAAGCCGTTATCAAGAGTACCTCATTGCCCGTTACGGTCAAAACAAGATTGGGTTGGGATGATCATACCAAAAATATCGAGGAGGTTGCAGAGCGCTTGCAGGATATAGGAATCCAGGCATTGTCCATTCACGGAAGAACCCGTGCACAGATGTACAAGGGTGAAGCAGACTGGAGTTTGATCGCCAAGGTTAAAAACAATCCGCGTATTCAAATACCCATTTTTGGAAATGGTGATATCGATAGTCCACAGAAAGCATTGGAATATAAAAACCGATATGGTATTGATGGCATCATGATTGGAAGAGCGGCGATTGGTTATCCATGGATCTTCAGGGAAGTCAAAGCATACCTTAAAGATGGAACCATTTTACCTCCTCCCACCTTAGAAGAAAGAGTTTGGGTATGCAAGCAACATTTGATGCGTTCCGTAGATTGGAAGGGTCCGGTGGTTGGCATCAATGAAATGCGTCGACATTATACCAATTATTTGAAAGGGTTACCGGGCATCAAGGAATTCCGTTATCGTTTGGTCACATTAAATTCTCCGGAATCGGTTTGTGAGGTTTTGGATGAAATCACCGAACATTACAAACAGTTTGAATTTCCGCATATTCCCATCGAGATGATTGATTATCATCAGAAATGTCCTTTATAAAAATTCATCCTGATAAGTTCAGTCCCAATGAATCATGAATTCTATATGCGTCAGGCTTTGGGTGAAGCACAGAAAGCCTTTGAACAGGATGAGGTTCCTGTGGGAGC
>JBILCT010000266.1:0-2836 GCA_044353025.1 Ferruginibacter sp.
CCATTCTGGCGGTTCTGCCATTTCGGTGTATGTATTGATCTTCTTGATGTGGTAAATGATAATGGATGATATTTCGCACAAAAGGAATGTCTAGCCCTCTTGATGCTAAATCTGTGGTTATCAATATATTAGAAGTTCCATTTTTAAATTTACATAAGGCAACTTCACGTGGTAATTGATCCATGCCTCCATGGTAAAAAACAGATAAAACGCCTTGTTCTTTCAGCCAGTTTTGTGTTCTTTCTACGGCATCTCTGTGGTTGCAAAATACAATTGAGGAAGTGTTTTTAACCTGCGATAGCAAATGAAGAAGCGAGTTTAATTTATCTGCTTCGCCAGTATTGATCCAAAAAACCGGACGTTTTTGGGTGTTCACCGGATTGTTGGTTAAAAAGTTTAATGTGATAGGGGTGTTCAATCCAACAAAATCCGGGATTTCATGCAGTACGGTGGCTGAAGTAAGTAAATTGAAGCCATTGGGTGGCAATAGCGGCAATATAAATCCCATTTCTTCTTGAAAATCCAGTTCTAAGATTTTATCATATTCATCTAATACAACACTATGAATGTGCTCAAGGGTTAAGTTTTTTCTTCGGATATGATCGGCTAACCGGCCTGTAGTCGCCAGTAAAATCGTGGGTGGTTCTACCAGGTTATTTTCTTCGATTTCACGTTTATGTCCGCCGTAACAAGCCGTAATTTTAACCGGAAGTTGCATTTTACGGAGAACGGATTCAGTTTGCAGTACTAATTCACGCGTTGGGGCTAAAATTAATGCTTGGATTTTCCCTTTTTGATTCCAATCTATTTTGTCCAAAATGCTTAATAAAAAAGCCAGGGTTTTTCCGGACCCGGTTTCTGATAGCAAAATGATATCCTGATTTTTTTCTTTGGCGGTTTGAATGGTTTGAATTTGCATCGGATTCAGCTCACTGATTCCTAGGCGACTAATTACTTGATCTGGTTGGTATGGATGATTATTCATTTCCCAAATTTACGTTTGATAAGCTGGGGATCCGGGTTTAGTCATGTTTTTATTTATCCTTCTTTCCTATAATTAATATTATGTTAAGTAGTAAATTGGAGTAATTCGATAAGTATGTTTGTTGTCTAGTTCAACTTGATTCTATTTTTTAAAGTTGTTGTGATCACATCGCCCTATTCAAAATACGAAACCCCATCTGAATTCAGATGGGGTTTCGTATTTTCACCAAACAAAACTATTTATTCATTAGGTTCTGTTGGTTCAGCCGGAGATTCTTCTATTGAATTTTCTCCTTCACCTTCAAGCAGGATTTCTTCTTCTTCCTCTTCCATTTTATCTAATTGTGTGATGGCAGCAATAGAATCTCCATCGTCTACACGAATCAACTTGACACCTTGTGTAGCTCTTCCTAATTCACTGATCTGAGCTACTGCCATTCGGATGGTTACGCCACTAACACATGTAATCATCAAATCTTCAGCTTCAGTTACAGCTAATAATCCTACTACTGTGCCCGTTTTTTCAGTTACCTGCATGGTTTTTACACCTTTTCCACCGCGATTTGTTATTCTGTAATTGGCCTCTCCGGTTTCCGCATCATCCAATGAGGTGCGTTTACCATAACCCTTGGCACTCACAACTAAAATGGTTTTGGTTTTGTCTTCTTTATTCACACATGCCATTCCAATCACTTCATCATTCTTTTCATCCACTTCTATACCAGCCACACCGATACTTCCCCTGCCTGTACTTCTTACGGTTTTTTCATGGAAACGAATAGCCCTTCCACTGCGAACGGCCATCATTATCTCACTGTTTCCATCTGTTAGTTCAGCAGCAAGCAATTGATCGCCCTCAAGAATATTGATGGCAATAATTCCAGTTTGACGAGGACGACTGAAATCACGTAAATCTGTTTTTTTGATGATTCCCTGTTTGGTACACAAAACAATAAAATGGGAATCCAGGTATGCTTCATCTTCCAGGCTGGAAACATCAATGATTGCACGTATTTTGTCATCACCGGGCAATTGAATCATGTTTTGTATTGCCCTTCCTTTGCTGGTTTTATCTCCTTCTGGAATCTGGTAAACTTTCAACCAATAACATCTTCCTTTTTCAGTGAAAAACAAGAGCGTGTGATGCGTAGATGCTACAAATAAATGCTCGATATAATCCTCCTGACGTGTACTACTTCCCTTGGCGCCTCTTCCACCTCTGCGTTGCTGACGATATTCATTGGCTGAGGTACGCTTGATATAACCCATATGAGAGATCGTAACTACTACATCCTCTTCTTCAATCAGGTCAAGCATATTAATCTCATCATCTGAAAATTCGATTTCCGTTTTGCGTTCATCTCCGAATTTCTCTTTAACTTCTATCAACTCCTGCTTGATGATATCAAAACGTAAGGACTCATTGGCAAGAATTTCTTTCAATCGCTCGATCAATCGCATGATTTCAGCGTGCTCCTCACGGATTTTTTCGATTTCCATACCGGTTAATCGTTGCAAACGCAATTCCAATACAGCTTTGGCTTGTATTTCAGACATGCCAAATGAAGTGATCAGTCCATCATGGGCAATTCCGGGGGTTGAGCTTTCTCGGATCAATTTGATGACAGCGTCCAAATTATCTAATGCGATGATATAGCCCTCCAATATATGCGCCCGCTCTTCTGCTTTCCTCAATTCATAACGGGTTCTGCGCACTACCACTTCGTGTCGGAAATCAATGAACTCTGATATCAGGTCTTTGATGTTAAGTTGACGTGGTCTGCCTTTAACCAAAGCCACATTATTAATACCATAGGATGTTTGTAGCTCAGAATATTTATATAACTGATTG
>JBILCT010000268.1:0-2834 GCA_044353025.1 Ferruginibacter sp.
ATGGTGCAAAGGTAAATCATGTTTGAACAAATGCAGTTACATGCATGTTATTAAATGTTCTTGTGAATGATGAACCGGCTAATTTTGTGTTCCATGTCTGAAA
Source organism: Ferruginibacter sp. (assembly GCA_044353025.1). Classification (GTDB taxonomy): domain Bacteria; phylum Bacteroidota; class Bacteroidia; order Chitinophagales; family Chitinophagaceae; genus Ferruginibacter. The sequence goes on from JBILCT010000268.1 coordinate 104, forward strand.
ATATTCAAGTTCGTGTTGGTGTGGTGAATTATTTGAACACGCGTCCATTGATGGCTGCATTTGATCAGGGGTCTATGCGAGATCAGATTATCTGGAAGGCAGCATACCCATCAAATGTGGCAAACGAATTAATGGTTCAAGATACTGATCTGGCCTTAATTCCAGTGGCAGTCATTCCTGAAATTCCGAATGCTCAAATTGTCTCAGAATTCGGCATTGCTGCTTCCGGACCGGTTGCCAGTGTTTGTATTTTCAGTGAAATTCCCTTGGAAGAAATCACCCATTTATATCTAGATTATCAAAGCAGAACTTCCGTCCGACTTACAGAAATTTTATTAAAAAACTATTGGAAAATGAGTCCGGTGTTATTGAAAGCCGAACCAGGATACGAGGCGAGGATTCAAGGAAAAACAGCAGGTGTGGTGATTGGCGACCGTGCATTGATGATTCGCAATCAATATCCATACATCTATGATTTGGCGGAGGCTTGGCTAGCACATACCCAATTGCCTTTTGTTTTTGCGACCTGGGTGGCGAATAAACCGTTGCGCGAAGATTTTTTAAATGCGTTCAATTCAACCTTGGAAAATGGATTAAATCAAATCGATTCATTGGTTGCACAGATTGAATTTCCCGCGTATAATCTGCATACCTATTATACCGAGAACATTGATTATCGATTAACGCCGGCGCACCTGCAAGGCATGAATCTATTTCTCGAAATGCTTAATGCACACTAAGCGTTATCTAGATTTTTGAATACGATTTTTCAGCGTTTCAAGGAGTTGATAAACATCCGGTGAAATTTTTCGGTTGTAAATCCACATACTGTAAATCGCAACATACATCAGACAGCTAGCAATTAGCGCTGTCCAGCCTTTCATCCAAACCCCGATGGTTTGATCAATCACCCAATAAATGGACACGGACATAACTAAAAGTTCCAGCGTTTTCCATGAAAAAGGTTGAAGTCCGAATTTTTTCCAAAGAAAATAATATCGAACCGCGTTGTAAACACTAAATGAAATCAGGTTTGCATAGGCCGGTCCGATCAATCCATATTTGCTGGTCAGGGTATAACTCAATGGAATGATCATGAGCGTTAATAACAAACTCGTCCACAATTCAACACGCCAATGTGTGGAAGTGCCGATGATTTGTCCATTTACGCCGGTGCCTAATTCAATGATGGTCACGCATCCCAACAAAAAGAAAACCCATTTCCCTTCCAGATAAGATGGATGTATATAGAGTAATTCAATGCCTCGTGTGTAATTCATCCAGACACAGAAAAAAATACAAAGCGAAAATGCCAGCATATTGATGGATGATCGCTCGTAGATTCGCTGAATTTCAGGCAGATTTTTTTCTTTCCAGGCTCTGGATAATTTAGGGACAGTAACTGCAACCAGACTTCTGAAGGGTGCTTGCAGAATGGAAACCATATAACTCGCTAAACCGAAAATGCCCACTTTGCCGAGGTTTTGTTTAGCAGCCAATACCAAACCGTCGATACTTTGACGAAGGAAAGTGACAATCACCACCAAAAAGGTAAAGGCCAGCATGGCGATGATTTTTTTTCTATACTTCCTGGTAACCCTGCTTGTTTTAAAAGAAATCCACAATGATCCATTTTTCCATAGATGAACGGCCAGGATACATGTGATCAGTCCATATTGTAACGTGAACAAAAGAATGAAAGTGTGAAAATTAATCCATCCTGCAATTTTCAAAGTAATGATGATGAGCACATATAATCGAAGAATGGTTTCACGCAACAAGCTGCCCAGCACGCCTTTTCCGAAACCATACGCGTAATATTCCAGGATATAATATTGTAGCGCGAAAAAACCCATTGGTAGTGTCCAATAGATATAATCCACCAATAGAATGGAGTTAGTCCCAAATTTTTTAATGATCAATGGATTCATCAACCACATCAGCAATGCAGTAATCGTAAATCCTGCCAGCGATATTCGGAAGGCCAGACTTAGCAGGTCATTTTCAGCAGGCTTAAGGTTGTCTTCGTAGTAAGGGAAAAACTTAACCATCAGGTTACTCGTGCCCAGCGATGAAATGGCATAAATCAGAAGGCTAATATCGATTAGAGAACGCGTAAGTCCATTTTGATCAGGCGTAAACCAATCTCTGTGCGTGAGGAAATAGGTGTTGACAGCTCCAAATAGAAAGCCGATATAGATCCAGGCGGTGGCTTTCAAACTATTTTTTCGGATGTCAGACATTGGTTCAATTTTCCTTTACGGGCGAAAATACTCATTTAACGGGGATCTTGACCCAAGATGAGCAGTCGAGTATGATTAAGGGCTGTTTATTTGCCGATTCATGTTGTAAACTCTATTTTTGTGGCCATTCAATTGAAAAGTACCATGGCAGAAACCTTTGGGATGTTATGTGATAAATTGACCATTGTCAAATTAAAACAGTATCATTCGACAGATCAAATCCGTTTGGATAGTTTGCATCTGCAAGCAACCCAATTACAAGAAGAGATGGATGTGTATCTGGATGATGCGATTCACGGACGCATTGATTCTTCCCGGATGCGATTTTCTGCGAATAAAGTGTACAAGAAAGAAGGTAACGAGGTAAGAGAAATTAAAGGGAATGCCGGCGAGCTTTTTTATCAGTTGGCTGATGTGAATTGTCGGCTGTGGCATGAACAGGAAAAAGTGTACGAGTTTGAAACTGTACCGGTGGAGGAAAAGGATAA
>JBILCT010000267.1:0-2834 GCA_044353025.1 Ferruginibacter sp.
GAAAATTACAATCCGCAATAATTAAGATCGTATGAAAAAAACTGCACTCTCCATTTTTATACTTGCATTTTCTTTTTTGGGTTTTGCACAGGATTTCAGTTCAATCAAGAATTTAGAACTTCCTCGTTTTAAAAAAGGAGAAACGATTATCCAACATGCCGGTTATACCTTGTCATACAATGAAGCATATGAACAAGCCAATTGGGTCGCATATGATTTAACAGCCATTGAAACCAAGAAATTGTACGACCGTACCAATCGATTCATCGAGGATCCAAAAATCGCCACAGGTTCCGCTGATGTGGAGGACTATAAGGGAAGTGGTTACGATCGTGGTCATCTTGCGCCGGCAGCCGATTTGGGATGGTCCGAACAAAGCATGGAAGAATCATTTTATTTCAGCAACATGTCGCCACAATTACCAGCATTCAACCGAGGCATCTGGGAACAAGCCGAATCCTTTACCAGGAAATCTGCCAAAGCAAATGGAAGTTTACTGGTTGTATCTGGCCCTATTTTTTCATCGAATATGTCAACAATCGGACATAACAAAGTAGCAGTTCCCACGCGTTTTTATAAAATACTATTGGATGTTCGTCAGCCGGAATTGAAAGCGCTGGCTTTCATTATTCCTAACCGCGATTGCACTGAGCCGCTGTCTTCGTTTGTTGTTTCTATTAATGAAGTGGAGAATCAAACCGGATTAGATTTTTTTCCGGCATTGCCTGATGATTGGGAAGAAAAATTAGAGTCGATGAATACTGCGGAGGGCTGGGCGATGGATGAAGTGATTCGAAGGAAAGCCGTGTACGATGGCAGCAAAAAAAACGCGCGTGTATCATCCGTTCAATGCAACGGTTTAACGAAAGCCGGAAATCGCTGTAAACGCATGACGAAAGATTCTAGTGGAAGATGCTCTTCGCATCAGTAGTCAAGTCAATCTTTCAGTTCAATCACCTCACAGTCGCGCATATTGTCTCCATCAATCACCAGTTTAACCAAGGTTTGAACCTGGTGCCAGCCATGTTTTCCGGCTGCACCCGGATTGATATGAAGACATTGCAACTCGGGATCAAATTTAATTTTCAGGATGTGCGAGTGTCCACTGATGAATAATTTAATCTTATTATCCTTAATCATCTGTTTTACGCCCGGGGCATATTTTCCAGGGTAGCCTCCGATGTGTTTGATCAGGATTCGTACATCTTCACACTGAAAGAACAGATTTTCCGGAAAAGCGGCACGGATGTCCTTCCCGTCAATGTTTCCAAAAACACCGCGTATGATAGGTGGCTGTTTAAATGTGCTTAACTCATAAAGCTGATGTGCAATTCGAATGGTGCCCCAGTCGCCGGCATGCCAGATCTCATCACAATCCCCCAAAAAATCCGCCACCGATACCGGTAGGTGGTTATGTGTATCTGATATGATTCCAATTTTTTTCATCTTGAATTTGTAGTTGGAATAAAGCAACTACATTTGATGCAATTTAGAACAGTAATTTTACCGAAATTCGATTATGCCTTTTTTTCGAAATTTCATTTATTTCATGGACAAGCGCGGATGGAAATATTATTTCCTCATGCTTGCTTTGTGTACAGGTGTTTGAGGTTTTGAATAATATTCAAACTTCATTCTTCAATTTTTAAAAACTTAATTCATGGCTCATTATCGTTCGCTGGGGAAAATCCCGCATAAAAGACATACACAATTTCGTAAGCCGGATGGCGGTTTGTATTCCGAGCAATTGTTTTCAACAGAAGGCTTCTCCAATGATTATTCCTTGCTTTATCATGTACATCCACCAACGATGATTGTTCGGTGTGATGATCCTATAGATGTGAATCCGGTGATTGCAGAGGAGAAGATGTTGAAGCATCGAAGCTTTGAAGGATTTTCTGTAAAGCCTGAAAACGATTTTCTTGATAGTAGAAAAGCCATTCTTGTAAATCAGGATTGCCATATCGTACTCGCCTCACCCAAACAGAGCATGAAAGATTATTTCTATAAAAATGCAGATGCCGATGAGATGATCTTTGTTCACGAGGGGAGTGGTGCAGTTAAAACTATGTATGGCGAACTTCGGTTTAGTTATGGAGACTATATTATGATTCCGCGCGGCACCATCTATCAAATACAATTTGATGATGAGAAAAACCGGTTGTTTATTGTTGAATCTTTTCATCCTTTCCGTTATCCGAAACGCTACACGAGTAAATATGGTCAGTTGATGGAGCATTCTCCTTATTGTGAGCGAGATATCCGCGGACCTGAAAACCTGGAAACTTTTGATCAGGAAGGGGATTTTATTATCAAAACAAAAAAGAAAGGCTGGCTCTATGGTATTCACTATGGTACACATCCTTTTGATGTGGTTGGCTGGGATGGATGTTGTTACCCATATATTTTCAGCATTCATGATTTTGAGCCGATTACCGGAAGGGTTCATCAGCCACCGCCCGTTCATCAGACTTTTGATACAGATGCCTTTGTGGTTTGTTCATTTGTTCCGCGCTTGTATGACTATCATCCGGATTCCATTCCTGCGCCATACAATCACAGCAACATCGACAGTGATGAGTTATTGTATTATGTAGATGGAGATTTTATGAGCAGAAAACATGTGACCAAAGGGATGATGACATTACATCCAGCAGGAATACCGCATGGACCGCACCCGGGTGCGGTAGAAAAAAGCATTGGTGCCAAAGAAACCAAAGAGCTGGCGGTAATGGTGGATACATTCCGTCCATTACAATTGACTAAAACTGCGATTGAAATCGAGAATCAAGGATATGTTATGAGTTGGGCTGAATAGAAAGTTCAGGGTTGTA
>JBILCT010000269.1:0-2832 GCA_044353025.1 Ferruginibacter sp.
TTGTTTGAAGAAATGACAGTCCAAACCAACCCAGTTAAGAAAATTCCGATATTGATAAACTGAATGTTTCCTTTTTCCGACCAGTTGAGTACATAAAAAGTAAAGCAGGATGCGGTGATGATCAAAAGTGAAAACAGTATTCCTTTTTGAAGGACAGAAATTTTCATTATGGTAGTAGATTGATTTTGTGATTGCTGATGGTGCCAATGATTTTCCCTTTGAATGGTTTATTGAGAAATGCTGAATTTTTTGATAATGATTTCAACTTTTCCGCGGTGTATTCCACTTCTGCTTGAGGGTCAAAAAAGGTTAAACAAGCGACACTTCCTTCTTTGATTTCAGGAATGGATAATTTCGAAATCATTCTTGGCTTCGTGGTGAGTTTTTCAATCCATTCATCAGAATAACCCACAGAACCGACAATAGCCGAAAAACAGGTTTCCCAGCCGTTCATTCCATATTTCGCATATTCAAACTCACAATGTGTATCGTCCCAATGAAGCGGTTGGTGATGACTGGTGATACAATCAATCGTGCCATCAAGCAATCCTTCACGGAGTGCGTCTCTATCTGATGACGTTCTCAAAGGTGGATTTACTTTTAGATGGGTGTCGTATGTATTAAGGTCATCTTCGCAGAAATAAAGATGATAAGGAGTTACTGAGCAAGTAATATTTAATCCTTCTTGTTTTGCTTTACGAATCTTGTCTAATCCGGATGCGGTGCTGATGCCAGTAATGTGAAGTTTTGATTCGGTATATCTCAACAATTCAATATCCCTTGATATCATGAGCTCCTCAGCAATTGAGGGTTTCCCGGGTAAGCCCATCATTGTGCTCACTAAACCTTCGTTGATCAGGCCGTGAGCGGAGATATGATGTTCATCCGGAATCTGGATCAGTAAAGTGTCATTGGCAACGGCATACTGAAGTGCTTTGATCATCAAGTTCGGATTTTGAACCGGATTACAACCATCAGAAAAAACGAGGGCGCCACTGTTGTGCATGTCATACATTTCAGCCAACTCTTTTCCTTCTCCGTTTTTAGAAATGCATCCAATCGGGAGAATTTCAGTTGGCAGATGCTGATTTTGTTTTAAAACATATTCTACCTGCGACTTTGTGGAAATTGTAGGTTTAGTATTTGGGGTGATGAAAACGGTAGTGAAACCACCAGCAGAAGCAGCATGAGCGCCGCTCTCTATCGTTTCTCTTTGTTCTGCACCAGGATCAGGAATGGTAGAAAATAAATCTACCCAGCCTATGCTTGCGTGTAAGTTTTTGGACGAAATTTCTAAGGCATCATTCGCTTCGATTTGCTCGTCGATTTTTAAAATGATTCCATTTTCGATCAGAATATCTCTGGTTTTTCCGTTGTAGATTGATTCCGGACAAACGATCCGGCATTTTCTAACTATTGCCTTCATGTGGTTGATTGTGATGTCAAATATCCGAAAAAATGATCAGTTTTAGTGAATTGGCTAATTCTGTACGTAACAGTACTTAGGTATTTTGGCAAGAAAGACTGAATTTATGATTTCAATTGCCTAGTTGCTATGACCAAAATCATTGGTAGACTACTTTTATGGAAGAACGAACAGATATCCAAATCCAAAAAAAGACCACTAATATCCAATCCTACGAAAAGAACCTGGCTTCCAAAATCCTATGCAGCAAATGCAAACTAATCGGAGCCAAGATATCGAACCCCGGAAATTAATTTTCGGGGTTTTTTATTTCGATTTGTAGCTATGAAAACGATACAATAACATTTTTCTTACCTCAACACCTGATCGTAAAATGGGTATCGTATCAGCGGATTCATGACTTTCAAATTGATTGCCCCATCTAGCAACAGGATCATCAAAATAATTTGAAGGAACCAAAACATAAGCATCATCATTTACTTGTAAGGACTTTCTTTTTGGATTGATCCAAGCGTATTGATGAATGTCCATGGTGTCGCCTACAACAAGCAAATCACGTTTTAGTGGAATACAAACATAGAAATCCTCATGTGCCGCAGGAAACCATTTGTGACTCAAAAAAACAGCATTGCCCTTCATTCGTTTTTGTTGCACATCTTTTTTTAGCACGTCATCCATTTTATTTCTCCCTTGATTCCATCCGTACATGTCTAATGTGAAATCGCCCGACCCTAAATCAAAGCTTCCCTTTTTTCCCAATGTGCCAGGAAAAAACTGAATCAGGATTGCTGCTAGAACAAGAAGGATTGAAGTCATGTAAGTAGCAATTCGAGTCCATCTGATCAGCTTTTCCGTTTTATTGTTTTCGGCATACCAAGCGGCTGTAAGTAAAGTAATCGCTATGTACGCAGGCCCAGTCCAATGGGGGAGCACCGTGTTGAAACAGGATAAATAAAGTGAAACAAGCAATAAAGGAACTGCCGAGTAAATCAGAACGATTTTGATTTTGTCTTGCGAATTTGAAGGGTTGAAGATGCTTTTCCAAAGGGCAGTAATGAAGAATGGGAAAAGCAAGATTTGAGTATATAAAAATTGTCCCAATAAAAAAGGAATCAGGGTGTCTATTCTAAATCCGCGGGAAGTATCGTTTACCCGATTGCTATGGAAACGATAGGTGATGAAATCATGTTTGATGTTCCAATGAATTACAGGATAAAAAAGCAGAATGGTAATGATGGCAGCTGCATAAAGAGAAGGTCTTTTGAGCCATTGTCTGTCGTGAATTAAAATATAGAGTCCGAATCCACCCCACAAGAAAATCATATGGACTTTACAAAGCAAACCAAGGCCATTGGCGAAACCAAATAGCAACATCCAACGGTTTTGAGCGCTTGTCGAAGTTTCGG
>JBILCT010000270.1:0-2826 GCA_044353025.1 Ferruginibacter sp.
GGAATCTCAGTTGCAAAGACCTTAGGATGGAATCCCTGATTTGATGGGTTGATTTTAAACGGTCTCTAGCGATTGAATAATTTGGTATAATGATATACTGATCCCGAATGATGTTGAAAGGTGTTTTATAGTAACCGATTTTCAGAGTTCTTTCGCCTGGCTTCAATAAATAAAACTGCATCTCTATATTTTCCGGAAGCTTTTGATAAGGCAAGCTGAATCCGTATGCCATTGAATCATTATATGCAACAATACTATCCGTTGCTTCTGTCAGATAGATGCATCGTCCGCCACGTTCCAGTTGGCTGATGGGTTCATTCCAGATTCCATTTTGCAACAATTTAATGCGAAATGAATGGTTGCCATCTCTCATCGTATGATTCAAAGCAGACATACATACCGATTTGGAATAAAAAACCTCGGTCATTTTCCGTTCATCTTGTTTGTAATATTGCCACTTGCCAATCTTTAAAGTAGTATCGCCATCCTGTACCATGCCAATGGCCCGTATGCTGCCATCTAAATGAGAAAAAATCGCTTTCGAAAATCTGTTGCCAAAGCCACGTGTGATCGTATATGCGATCGAGCTGTCTGACCGGTAAAAAACCTCATTATTGCTGCTGACAACCGGGATATCGATGCCGAAAGTGAGTATTGAATTGTCTTCCAAAGTAAGATAACAGTTAAAGCTGTTGTAGCGGAAATCCAAAATGCTGTTGATGATTTCTCCCTCAAACTTCAAGGTGGTATATTTTCCGGGAAGCAAGGTTTGATCGATGCGGAAGAAATCTCTTGTCGGACTTTTCACGCTTATAATGTGAATAGGATTTTCGCAAGCGTTGTACAATTGAAAACTGTCTTTAACTTTTACTTTCGCATTCGTCCCAATAACTGCGTGAAGCGGTAGTTGATGATGTTTGGTATCAAAAAGGATGCAAGCGGAAGGATTGGGTTTCAGCTTGGGTATATAAGCAGGAAATAACTCTTCTCTTTTGTCTATAAGTTTCCATGCGCCAGTTTGCAATTCATAGGTGTTGGTTGTCTTGGATTTTTCACTCAACAGATATTCGAGTCTTCGCATTGTTTTTTGGGGCGCATAGTAGTATACATCTGTTTCCCGACTTAACAAACTATCCAATTCATATTTTTTTGTTTGGGTATTGAAGATGTAGAAATTTGTTTTTTTTCTTGCAACACCAAAGATTGAATCTCGCCAACTATCCATGGTCACGGAAAAATCCTTTGCCTCACTGATCTCTCTTTGGTAGTAATCACCCCATTCTGTCAAATGATTGTATGTCTCAGATACGCCCACCGCTTTTGAGGGGATGTCGAACTGCTGATATAATTTTCCGTTGCGTGAATCGTAAATTTTTGCACCCTTTACAATGAACTCTTTTCTGTTGTAGGCGACAGGATTGATTTGATTTGTATACTCAAATCTGACGCTATACTTGAGCGCATTCTCCGGACTTTCTTCAGCTTCAACCACAGTTGGATAAGGATCTTCATCCAATACAATATCAATGGCATTAAACGGCTTTCCATCGAATGTTTCAACCGGCTTGACCAATTTGAAATGCTCCAACACACCGTTGTTGCATATTCGAACAGACTTACTCAAGGGCAAGTGAAAAGTCTGCATCGGATAAGATTGATTGGTTAGTTCGTTGATACCTGCTTCAATTTTCAGATAATAGATGGGCGATTTTAATGGATCTTTCAATGTGAGATGATTCAATCTAAATGCAACCAGATAGCAATCTCCAACATGATAGAATTTTCTTCGGATCAATGGTCGGGTTCCATCGTTTTTGGAAAGGGTTTGATTATCCCAGAAAAAAAGCGTGTCTGTGCGGTGAACCCATTTTTTATTTACCTGCACTTGTGATTCTGTGGTGATAGGCTTTCCGGTTTCATCCGTTAGGTACATGTTCAGGTTGGGGATTTTATCCTGACTGTATTTTGAACGCACATTCACGGCAAACAAATAGTAATTATCGTACGCGCATTGTTGTGCAAATATGTTTAATGGGAAAACTAAAAGAAGAAACAGTAATTTTTTTTGCATGATGCAATAAAAATAGCGATTAAAAAGTCATCAGTATTTGAAAGGTAGGAAGCGTTTAATTTTAAAATATCCTAAACATGACTTCGCATAATTTAATCTAGAAGTTAATTCCAGCGGTATACAAACATGTCTCATTTTCTTTTTAATACAACCCGCTGCAAATTTTCTACGGAGTAGTTATGAACTTCTTCATTAGATGGTCCAACTAATTTTTTACCCGAGGTAACCTCAAAAATTAACTCATTTGAATTGGTCAGTTCATAGGTGGATGTCAACAGGATATTTTGTGTTTCAAAAACACCGTAGATTTTATTTTGAAATAAATAATCATACAACACAACGCCATCTCCTTCATCTACTAGAAATCTGTTACTGGAAGAGTCCGCCATTTTCATGGTATAGTTCTTCGTTAAAGGCATTTTTTCTGACAGATACGCTGTTTTCCAATTCCAGCTGTTTTTACCATTGGGTGTCACTGAAAAAACTATGTTTACACTGTCTATAATTTTTCCTTTTTGAAATATATGCATTACGCCCTCCCATTCTCCTTGACATTTTTCGATAAAAGATGATTGAGAAAAAGCAGCGTTTAGGTTGACCGTGTTCATGAATAGAACAAATAAAATAATGCGAACAACTTGCATAAAAATGAGTGTTTTTATTCGTTTTTATATTTCAAATCTTCATGATCTTAAATAATAAACAACGTGCAAAACTATAAAATTGCTCATTGTTTAAATTTACATGTTTCAACT
>JBILCT010000271.1:0-2825 GCA_044353025.1 Ferruginibacter sp.
AAATCGAGCTCAGCTTCGGATATTTCTGTTTCGCTGTATGATGCAACCATTGCAGCTTCCACATCGTGACCGTTTTCTTCTAAGAATGCCAACATTTCAGCATCACTCAGTGATTCTAGTTGTTGTTCCCAATGATTTATATTTTTATCAGATTCGTTTGCTTTGGAAATTTCCTCATTGCTTTTCCAAAATTTATTCGGCAAAATCAACCATCCAAAAACGATAAGCAATGATGCTGCAACTGCCCAACGGAAAACCATCCTCATTTGCACTCGCTTATTCGATTGTGACAATTGTTCAGTTCGCATGATTTCATCATCGTTGATTTTATTAGTCAAATTCTCTGCGAAGTTTTCAAAATATTGTGCTGGTACTTGATAATCATTCGCTTCATGAGATATTTTCTGCTTCAACTGCAATGTTGAAATTTCCCAATAAGCAGAAGAAACCTGATAAGGCGTCTCTTTTGTTTGAAGCGCCAGCCATGGACTGATTTTTTCGAGCTCTTGCTGTATGGTTTCTTTTTCAGACATCGATTCGATTGACTTTTTTTAAAATGGGTGGTTTAAAACAAATTCTTCCATTTTTTTGACGGCATGGTGATAGCTTGCTTTCAGTGCTCCTTCGCTGGTGTCTAAAACTTTACTCATCTCCTGATAAGGCATCTCATCGTAATAGCGTAACAAAAATACAATGCGTTGTTTCTCGGGCAATGCTTGTATTCCCAGTTGTAGTTTCCATTCAATTCTATCTGGTCTGAAATCGGGATCTGCTTTCACCTGATCACTCAGATGAATATCGTCATCCAGTGAAATTGAATTTCTACGCTTCAACTGTTTTAGGTAGGTGATGGACTCATTCGTTGCGATCCGATATAACCAAGTACTCAAACTACTGTCGCCCCGAAATTGTTGTAGATTTTTCCAGACTTTAATGAATGTGTTTTGTAAAACATCATTGGCAGATTCATGATCTACCAACAAGCGTCGAATATGCCAATAGAGTCTTTCTTGATATTGCTTCACCAATATGGTAAAAGCTTTATCAGGATCATTTCCATGTAAAACAGACTGGATCAGCGATTGGTCATCCGTATTGGTATTTCCCATTGGCATACGGCAGAGCAGACCTTCTACGGTTAAAAGAGTTTAATTGAACCGACTTAAGAATTTTTTCTGGCAATAGATTTTTCTGCGGCGGCTACGATATCCTTGGCACTCAATCCATATTTTTCCAACAATTGAATCGGGGTTCCGCTCTCTCCAAAAGTATCTTGTGTGCCTACAAATTCGATAGGAATTGGATGATTTTTAACGGCTACCTGGGCGACACTATCTCCCAATCCACCAATCACGTTGTGTTCTTCCGCAGTAACTGCACAACCGGTTTTAGCAATTGATTTTATGATGGCTTCCGCATCAATGGGTTTGATGGTATGTATATTGATCACCTCGGCATGAATGCCCTTTGATTCCAATATTTTGGCAGCTTCAACTGCATTCCATACCAAATGCCCACAGGCAAAGATGGAGACGTCTTTTCCTTCAGCCAGTACCTGTGCTTTTCCAATTACAAATTCCATATCCTGTGTAAACATAGGCCATGATGGTCTGCCAAAACGGAGGTATACAGGACCTTCCATATTGGCAATGGCTTTAGTGGCTGCTTTGGTTTGATGGTAATCTGCCGGAACAATCACTGTCATTCCCGGTAGCATTTTCATCAACCCGATATCTTCTAAAATTTGATGCGTGGCACCATCTTCTCCAAGTGTTAACCCGGCATGCGAAGCACAAATTTTTACATTCTTTCCACTGTAAGCAATGCTTTGTCGAATTTGATCATATACTCTTCCTGTAGAAAAATTAGCAAAAGTTGTTGTGAAAGGAATCATTCCGCCGATGGTAAGTCCGGCAGCAACCCCCATCATATTCGCTTCGGCGATGCCGCACTGAATAAAACGTTCGGGAAAGGCTTTCATAAATCCATTGAGTTTCAAAGAGCCCGCCAGATCGGCTGTAAGCGCCACGATACGTGGATTCTCTTGTGCCGCTTCTAAAATACCATCTCCAAATCCGCTTCTAGTATCTTTTTGTCCCGTAGACTGAATGTTTGATAAAGTCATTTTATGTGAATTATTGTTTTGATAAAATTTGTTCCCATTCCCAAGCTGTTTTCATCATATCATTCAGTGAGAATTTAGGAGTCCAACCCAGTTCATGGGCGGCTTTTTCATTGTTGGCAAAGATAGCAATCACATCTCCTGCTCTGCGATCTGAACATTGATATTTCAAAGAAATTTCATTCACAGTTTCAAAAGCACGGATGGCTTCAAGCACTGTAACTCCATTCCCTGTGCCGAGGTTGTAAACAGAACAAGCAGGCATGAATTCGCTTTCGAGTAATTTGTTCAAAGCTAAAGTATGTGCATGCGCGATATCGCAAACATGAATGAAATCACGCACACAGCTTCCATCTCGTGTTGGATAATCCGTGCCAAATACTTCCATGGAAGCAATTTTTCCGATGGCTGTTTGGGTGATCACCGGAACCAAATTCGCAGGTTTACCGATGGGAGTTTCGCCAATGTGTATGGAAGGATGTGCACCCACCGGATTGAAATAGCGAAGTAAAACCGACTTAATGGGAAGGTGTCGAACGGTTTGTTCTACCAATTGTTCACCCATTTGTTTGGTTGCACCATAGGGGGACTCTGCAGGTTTGAAGGGTGTTGTTTCAGTGACCGGACTGATATCCGGATTCCCATAAACGGTGCAGGAAGATGAAAAAACAAAAGAATGAATTTGGTAGTTTTGACAGCATTG
>JBILCT010000272.1:0-2822 GCA_044353025.1 Ferruginibacter sp.
TTCATATCAATTCCATTAAAGACCTCTTGTAGCAGGACAGCCGGTTTTACGTCCCGGTGCGCACGAATTGAAAACTGAAACTACAAATAAGGAGGCCAACAAAACAATCAGTATTTTTTTCATTGGGATTTGTTTGAGGATCAAAGTTAAAGATTTGGCAGGATTCGGCGTTTTTTTCTTTTGAGCTCTTCATGAAAAAAAATTATTTTAGCCGTTTAAAATTTTATTCAACTCAATATGCTCCAGTTAATTCGTCCCCTTGTTTTTTTAGATTTGGAAACTACCGGTATCAATTTATCGTCTGACCGAATTGTTGAAATCGCTATGATCCGCATTCAACCTGATGGTTCCCGTCAGGTGAAGCGAAAACTATTGAATCCGGAAATGCCTATTCCATCTGCGTCCAGTGATGTTCACGGCATTACAGATGAAATGGTCAAAGATGCTCCAACATTTAAGCAAGCAGGAAATGAGATCAAGCAGTTTTTGGAAAATTGTGATTTAGGAGGATATAACAGTAACCGATTTGATATTCCACTCTTGATGGAGGAATTCTTACGGGCCGATTTGGAGGTTGATTTAAGTCAGCGCAAAATGGTTGATGTCCAACACATTTTTTATCAAATGGAGCCACGTACACTCACGGCAGCCCTTAAATTTTACTGCAACCAGGATCTGGAAAATGCACACAGCGCCGAAGCGGATATACAAGCAACCGTTGATGTGTTGATGGCACAGATCGATCGTTATCCTCAGTTGGGAAAATCAGTGGACTCTATTCTGAATGTGATTGGAGAAGAACGTATCATCGACTATGCCCGTCGCTTTTCTTACGACGACAAGGGTGTTGAGGTATTCAACTTCGGAAAATACAAAGGGCAATCTGTTTGTGATGTACTCAAACGCGAACCCCATTATTATGATTGGATGATGCGCGGCGATTTCCCACTTCATACCAAACAAAAACTGACTGAGCTGATGAACAGGGTTTACCTGAAAAATAAATAACCGACCCATTGAATTAAGCGGGAATATTCGTTTATTTCTTTTTACACTACCCGATTATTTATATTTTCGCATTTCCAATATTTTTCGTGGAGAAGATCGTCATCATACCAACCTATAATGAAAAAGAGAACATCGCATTAATCATCGATGCGGTCATGCAATTGAATGAAGGTTTTCATATCCTGATCATTGATGACGGATCCCCGGATGGCACGGCCGATATTGTAAAAAGTTTGTTCCCCTCCTACCCGGGTAAACTCTTTTTGGAGGAACGGAAGGGCAAATTAGGATTGGGAACTGCTTACATACATGGATTTCGTTGGTGCTTGAAAAATGGATACCAATTTATCTGCGAGATGGATGCTGATTTTTCCCATAATCCTAAAGATCTGATCCGTTTGCATAAAGCATGTGCCCAAGGTGCAGGTGTGGCGGTAGGTTCCAGGTATGTGAAAGGTGGGAAATTGGAAAATTGGCCAATGGATAGAATCCTACTTTCCAAAGGGGCCTCCCTTTATACACGTATTATCACTGGAATGCCGGTCATGGACCCCACTGCCGGTTTCGTATGTTACCGCAGAGAAGTACTGGAAAAAATAAATCTGGATAATATTCATTTTATTGGTTATGCCTTCCAAATTGAAATGAAATTCACTGCATGGAAATTGGGATTTAACATTCAGGAAGTACCTATCACCTTCATTGATCGAAAACTGGGGGCCAGTAAAATGAGTAAAGGCATTATTAAGGAGGGAATACTCGGAGTGCTTCAATTAAGGAAAATGAGTATGCATAGCCATTACCTCAAACAAATGACGAATATTCATTGATCATCGCTTATTCGTTTGAAAAGCCGGATGATATTGTTGAAGGGTCGATCGTAAAAACTCCCGGTCCAGATGTGTATAAATCTCTGTCGTAGTGATACTCTCATGTCCGAGCATTTCTTGTACCGCACGTAAATCAGCGCCACCCTCCACCAAATGTGTGGCAAATGAATGTCTGAATGTATGTGGCGAAACGATTTTATTGATACCCGCTTTGCGAACAAGTTCCTTCAATGTCAAGAATACCATTACTCTAGAAAGCGATTTGCCTCGTTGGTTCAAGAAAAGAAAATCTTCCTGACCTTTTTGTACTGGTTGAAATACCCTGACATGTTCCTTGTACATCTTGATTTGTTGAATAGCAGAACTGCCGATTGGTACTAAACGTTGTTTATCCCCCTTACCAATGACTTTGATGAAACCGACATCCAGATATAAACAACTGATGCGGAGTGAAACCAGTTCACTTACCCGTAGTCCGCAACTGTACATTGTTTCAAGCATAGCCTTGTTTCGGGTACCTTCAGGCTTGCTCAAATCGATTTCAGCGAGAATAGATTCAATTTCTTCAAAGCTTAACGTATCTGGTAGTTTTCGTCGATGCTTGGGCGATTCAAGCCAAATGGTTGGATCGATTTCTGTAATCTGTTCAATCAAACAATATTTATAGAAACTACGTAATCCTGAGATGATTCTGGATTGCGAGGTAGGGGTCATGCCCAATTCATGAATCCAACGAACAAATTGTTCCAGCTCTGTTTTACCTACTTGTTCGGGCGTGCATTGATAACCATGAATGGATAAAAAAGCAGTGAGTTTTTCCAGGTCATGTAAATAGGCTTCCACTGAACGATCTGCCAATGATTTTTCCAGCTGAAGCCAGGCTTTAAAACCTTTTTTATACGCATCCCACATGAACCAGATATTATTTATGTTTGAAGCAAATTACGAATTAACCCCTATTTTCGTGAATCAAGTATTCATTTA
>JBILCT010000273.1:0-2821 GCA_044353025.1 Ferruginibacter sp.
AAAGTTTTCTTTGACCGAAACCTATTTGAGTTTAGCGGCAGATTATCTTGTACAAGGATACGATCACAGTGGCGACAGATTCGTTGATGTGGGAAAACCCGAATCGGTGGAGGTTGCTGAGCGGTTGTTTGCCTGATTGGAAGAAAGTTAAAAGTTGGGAGGTTTAAGGGTTTAATGTTTAAGGTTGAAATCGTTTCCGCGATGAGAAGCTACGTTGATTTGTTTGAGCTGTGATTGACTTGATGAAATGATGGGCTTTGATTTATCACACTACTGTGCGATGGTTTTCAAAAAACAATGATGCATTTAGAAAGATACTGTGCGGGTGGCTCGGAAAAACGGGCGGAGCTTTTCGTTTTTCCTTGATTTTTTCTCCCTTTTTGATCAAGCAAAAAGGGATGGCCTCCGCGGCCAAGAAGCGGGAAGAAATCCAGAATGAGAAACAGTACGAGAACGAAGTGGGTTAACCTCCAACTTGCAACGTGGATGTTTGTTGAACGTTGGGAGGTTTAAGGGTTTAATGTTTAAGGTTGAAATCGTTTCCGCGATGTCAACCTCCAACTTGCAACGTGGATTATTTTGTACGTTTTACGTTAATATCGCCATGCGAAAAAACATCTGAACCCTTTTCAAATTTATTTGTTTAAGACACCATGAAAACTGTCCTCATCATCCTCATTCCATTAACATTGTTTGTTTCTTATGTTATTGTTGACAATCGCAAAAACAAACACATGAGTTTTCGCCAGAAAATGATCCGGTCCATTTATCCCCTAATCATGAAAGGTGGGAAAGCATCAGCTACCGTGTTAAAGAATAATTCCAATGCAATACCTAACCGATCTATTTTTGAAGTTCCGCTGCAACAAATCAATGGAAGCAATTTCGACTGGAGTCAGGTTCAAGGAAAGAAATTTTTGATTGTGAATACTGCGTCTGATTGCGGCTTTACCCCACAATATGAAGCCCTCCAAAAACTACAGGATAAATATTTGGATAAACTGGTTGTGCTTGGTTTCCCTTGCAATGAGTTTAAAGGACAAGAGAAGGGTTCCAATGAAAATATTTCAAATTTCTGCAAGTTGAACTATGGCATACAGTTTCCATTGATGGTTAAAGGAAATGTGAAACGAACCGCCCAACAACAACCGGTTTACCAATGGCTGACTGATCCAACACAAAACGGGTGGAACAGTCAGGCTCCTTCCTGGAATTTTTGTAAGTATCTGATCAATGAATCAGGTGTATTAACTCATTACTTTGATTCAAAGGTTGATCCTATGAGCCTTGAAATTGAGGCGGCGATTTTAAACATCGTTAACAAACCTTAAGCTCCAACAAATCTATTTGTTCGTTTATCATTTCAATGTACACAAAATTGACGTAGATTCTATTTGTGCTATTGTACATAGATAGAGCTATATTTGATTGCTATGAAAAAATCCATTTTCATTTCCTTTTTATTATTCGCTTTACATAAGAACGCTTCTGCTCAATCCGTCGGCATCGGAACCGATACCCCTCATCCGTCATCTTTGTTGGAATTGAGCGGAAACTCCAAGGGAATATTGATACCAAGAATGACTATGCTGCAACGCAATGCAATTGCAAATCCGGCGGAAGGCCTATTGGTCTATCAAACAGATGAAACAATAGGTTTTTGGTATTACAGCAACGGCGGTTGGTTATCACTAACCAACAGTCAGGTTCAACAAAATACTGATGAGAAAATCAGAAGAATACAAACCCGTCTATACTCAATCCAATAAATTATTTACATGAATAACTATAGACTACTAAAATATCTTTTTCTGATTTGCGTTTTTATTGCTTCTGATATAAAAATTGGCTTTGCACAAACAGAGAAGTTTTTGAAATTAAATCGAATCGTTAACATTGATTCTGCCAAGGGAAGCAATATTCCTATAAATGAAACCACTGTTTTTGAAGTGACAGTTCCAAGTGGTTACGTATGGAAAATCAACCTGATTAATACACAAGTAGCAGCGCAAACCTATCAAATCAAGATTGGCAGAAATGCATTCACAAGTCTTGTAGCCTATATTGGCAGTGGCTCTTCCACCAATCAATCAAGTGGACAGAACTGGGGCATTTTATATAATACCCCATTTTGGTTAACTGAAAATAATAAAATACGCATCGTTGCGAATTCTGGTGTTGGCACGCATACATTATTTATTTCTGCGGAAGAATATGTGCTTGGACAATAGCCTTCAAGGCAATTGAATTTCTCAAGATTTCATGCTACGGAAACAAAAAATTGATTGCGTTGAGAGATTGTCTTTTTTTATTATGATTCAAAGCAGGAGTTAGGTAGTTGGAAGCTGATAGATTTTTAAATTCTATCAGGTTGCGAAAACCTGAATTATTCCGTGCTACTCGCCATTTTTTTCGTTTATTTGTTCTCCAAATTCATCAACACCATGATCAAATCCATTTCGGTATTTACCGCATTAGGCTTATTGGCTGGATCAGCCATTGCCCAACCCAAACTGATTGAGAAAATTACCCGTAAAAGCAATGAAATTGTCATTCCTTACGAAAAACATGTATTGCCAAACGGTTTAACCGTCGTATTGCATGAAGACCACAGTGATCCCATCGTTCATGTGGATGTAACCTATCATGTGGGAAGTGCCCGCGAAGAAATCGGAAAGAGTGGATTTGCACACTTCTTCGAGCACATGCAGTTTCAGGGAAGTGATCACGTAGGCGATGAGCAACATTTTAAAATCATTACTGCCGCAGGGGGTACGCTGAATGGCAGCACCAATCAGGATCGCACCAATTATTACGAAAC
>JBILCT010000274.1:0-2810 GCA_044353025.1 Ferruginibacter sp.
GCGATGATTCGAGACAGACTATTGGTCATGGATGATAGCAAATGGGTTTTGCTACAATCGATCCCATTAAAAGATCCTCAAACCAGTTTGCTCATCTCTATTTTTGTTGGAGCCTACGGTATTGATCGTTTTTATATTGGAGATACTGGATTGGGTGTCGGCAAACTGCTGACATGCGGAGGATTAGGCATCTGGGCCATCATCGACTGGTTTAATATTCAATCAGCAACCCGTAATAAGAATTTTGAAAAAATTCAAAACATACTTTACTAATCAATTATCTCCTGAAAACAAGTTCCGCATTGGTCTTGTTTTGCTGTTAATGCTGGGATACGGTTGGTTATTCTTTCAAAAAGGTACGATTCATGTTCATTCAGAATCGTACCTTTTTCTTAAATGCCCATCTCAAACCTGGCTTGGTATTGCTTGTCCGGGTTGCGGTATGACCAGGTCTATCATTGCAATCACAAATGGAGATTGGCAACTATCATTTTCTCTCAATCCATTCGGATATCCGGCGGCTTTATTACTATTGATTGTGCCCTTATTTTTATTACTGGATTTGTATGAAAAAAAGAACCGTCTCTTTATTTATTATCAAAACATAGAAAAATTATTAAAGATTAATACAGTACGGATTCCACTGATGATTTTAATATTAGTAAATTGGATCTGGAATCTCATCAAATATCCATGAGCGAAATTAATTTGTATAGTTATAAACCTGAGGATTACGAGTCAGAACGTGCTTCAAACAGTTACCTCATGTCTCTGGTTGCATTGATTATTGGACTACCCCTCCCCATCATTAATTTGATGGCTACTTTGTTCTTTTATCTGCAACAGCGAAAGTCAACATACTATGTTCGTTGGCATTGTATCCAAGCGCTCATTTCACAAGCCACTGTGGTTTTAGTGAATAGCATTGGAATGACCTGGACATTCTCCATCATCTTTGGACCAAGCACAATCAGTAATCCATATATCGCTTATATGATCGTCGTATTTTGTTACAATATCTTAGAAATTGCCACAACAATTTACACTGCCATTGAAGTTCGAAAAGGCAAACACATCGAATGGTGGTTTGTCGGTCCATTCACTAACCTGATTTGCAAACGCTGAAATGAAAAAAACAGTATTTCAATTTTTGATCCTATTTTTCCTGTTTGCAGGTTCATTTTTTCTTTTGAGCCAACTCCCATTTACACAATGGCTGCACATCCCACAATGGACAAGTGAAACGGAAAAGAAATGGGGCGACCTCTGTTTAGAATTCTTCACCCGTGGTCACAAACAAATCAATGATAAAGCGGTAGAGAAGCCCATACAATCGATATTAAAAGAAATTTGTGAGACCAATCAGATCGACTACCATTCCATTCAATTTCACATTATTGAGCATGATGAAGTAAATGCTTTCGCATTGCCAGACAGGCATTTGGTTGTTTATACCAGCTTAATTACCGGAAGTGAAGACCAACGCGCGCTGGCAGGTGTAATTGCGCATGAGTTAGCTCATATTGAACTACATCATGTCTCTAAAAAATTAATTAAAGAATTAGGCACAAGTTTGCTGGTTGGACTATCCGGTTCTCAGGCAGGAACGATCATCAAAGAAGTAGCACATACACTATCGTCTTCCGCGTATGACAGAAAACTAGAAAAAGAAGCAGACCTGAAAGCAGTAGAATATCTTAAAAATTGCAAGGTGGACCCAACCCCTTTTGCCGTTTTTTTAGAAAATTTAAGCGAAGGATCAACCATCAATTTGAGCTGGATGGAAACTCACCCTGATTCAAAAGAAAGAGGAAAATATATTCGTGCACAAATCGGTTCACAAACAATGCTCACCCACGAATTCATATCCAAAGCAAGTTGGGAAGACGCTCAGGATGCTTTGTTACAAATAGAATTTGCACCATTGGATTCATTAGATATCCCCAGGATACATTGATTTACAAAATCATCAAAGAAAGTTTTTGTTCCCAATGATTGGTTGAATATCGCAACCAATATTGACCAGATTTAAAACCAGTAAAATCAAGTGTTTGCAATATTTTACCTTTTTGAACCTTGCAAGTTTTTATCAAACATTTTTTTCCGTTCAAATCATATACTTCCAAATTCACTGAGGTCGCATCATCAATTGGAACAGAAATCTCGACATTGAATTTGCCTCTCCCCGGGTTGGGATAGATCATTGCTTTCGAAGAATTCAATGAAATTGGATAGTTCTTGCCGGAATTACAATTCTTTAAAAGATTCGATAATTTCTGCGCTTTCGGATTACTCAGTCCACACCCGGAATTGTAACGCAACTTGATACTATCTCCCACTCCGGCTGCTGCATTTGAGCTATATCGAATGCGTATACGCTGCCCCGTTAGTGATCCTGAATCAATTACGCCGGTTATTCCAACCAATCCGGTAGGCATAGACCATTGATAACCGGATGCAGCACCGGAAGTTGTAGTAGCTGCAGGCAAAACAGCCGGACCGATGTAACGATAAATTCTGTAACCACACGAATCGGGCAATACCTGTTGTATGATAATCGAAGCAGGAGCACTCGGTGGACTTAATAAAGTATTCGAGAATTTAACCGCTCGATTCGAACTGAAACCACATGCTGAATTAAAACGGACACGAATACTGTCACCCACTCCTGCGGCTGAATTACTGCTGAACGTCAATACAATTTTCTGTGATTGAACTGTGCCTGAATCGATGGTTACAGCCGCTCCCAATGCTCCCACCCACGACCAATTCCATCCAGTTGCAGCACCGGCTGTGGTTGAAGCCAGAGG
>JBILCT010000275.1:0-2789 GCA_044353025.1 Ferruginibacter sp.
TTCGACGAATTTCATTTTTGAGTGAATCATGCATCACATCCTCATCCGTTTCATCTCCCCCTTTGAGTAAATCACCCATGGCAACATCTTCCGCTTCATGTACAGGAGCGTCCAATGAAGTGTGACGGGTATTGCTTTGGAAAATATTATTGATTTCAGTTTCACTCATTTCTAATAGCTCCGCCAATTCTTCCGTAGATGGTTCACGTTCGTGTTCTTGTTCAAAAGCCATATATGCTTTGTTGGCTTTATTATACGTTCCAATTTTATTTTGAGGCAAACGAACCAAACGACCTTGTTCAGCCAAAGCTTGCAAAATGGATTGACGAATCCACCATACGGCATAAGAGATGAATTTGAAACCTTTGGTTTCATCAAAACGTTGGGCAGCTTTAATCAAACCCAAATTACCTTCGTTAATCAAATCACTCAGTGAAAGACCCTGGTGTTGGTATTGTTTTGCAACGGATACTACGAAACGTAAGTTGGCCTGAACCAATTTGTCCAAAGCTCTCTGATCGCCCATTTTAATTTTCTGAGCCAGGGTGGTTTCCTCCTCCGGCGTAATCATTGAAATTTTAGAAATTTCTTGTAAATACTTTTCAACCGCTTGAGAGTCGCGGTTGGTAATCTGTGTGGCGATCTTTAATTGTCTCATGAATGTTGTTTGGTTTCGAATGAATGTTGGTGCGGATTACTGAAAATAGAAAGCTTCTTTCAGTCAATGCACAAAAGTAAGTTTTGAAGTTTGCAATTCATAGCTATTTGGCAAAAAAAACAAAATTCAAAGATAATTTTTTTTTCAGAATATATCTATCAAGAATCATACCAAAACCTTAATCTAGCCTAGTTTTCAGTATTTTTGTTTGTATGATTGATTTACGTTCAGATACTTTCACACGTCCAACTGCAGATATGCTGGAAGTCATGCATCGTGCGCAGGTAGGTGATGATGTTTTTCGTGAAGACCCCACCGTAAAAGCGCTTGAATCTGAAACAGCCGCTTATTTTGGCATGGAAGCCGGGTTGTTTTGTCCAAGTGGGACCATGACCAACCAAATTGCTATCAAGGTACACACCCAGCCAGGCCAGGAGATTATTTGCGAAGAAAACAGTCATGTTTACATTTATGAAGGGGGTGGAATCGCTTTCAACAGTGGTTGTCAAGTAAAACCGATTGCCGGACAAAAAGGATTGATTTCTGCAACAGAAATATTATCTCGCATTAATCCTGACGATATACATAAAGCTCCTACCCGATTGGTTAGTTTGGAAAATACATCGAACAGAGGTGGAGGCAGCTGTTATGATCATGAATCTATCGCTGAAATACATGATCTATGTAAGCAACATCAACTTGCATTGCATTTGGATGGTGCACGAATTTGGAATGCTTTGGTTAAAAGAAATGAGGATCCTAAAGTATATGGACGATTCTTTGATACTATTTCCGTGTGTTTTAGTAAGGGAATAGGCGCTCCTGTAGGTAGTGTGCTGGTTGGATCTACTGAGTTCATTGAAAAAGCCCGAAGAATTCGTAAAGTAATGGGGGGCGGTATGCGTCAGGCCGGATATTTGGCTGCTGCTGCCAAATTTGCACTTGAAAATCATGTTGAACGGTTGAAAGAAGATCATGATCATGCGCAACAAATTTCTGATGCCCTTAGGCAACATCATTTCATTCGATTTGCAAATCCGGTAGAAACGAATATCCTGATTTTCGAAGTGATAGAACCGTTTGGTCCTGCAGGATTTGTAAATATATTGAAGGACAATGGAATCTCCTGTTTGGCTATATCTCCAACTCAAGTACGGATGGTATTTCACCTCGATATCAAACCGAAGGACGTGTCACATATTATCAAAACCATTCAACATCTCACCGTATAAACAACCGTAAGAAACCAATGAGTTTACCAAAAATCAATCCAACTCAAACCCAGGCTTGGATTTCCCTTGAACAACTATCAAAAGCTACAGATAAACGTCATATACGTTCACTTTTCTCATCAAATCCGGACAGATTTGAGCAGTTCTCTATCGATCAAGGAGATCTGATTTTTGATTACTCAAAAAACAATATAATAGAAACGGATCGCCAATTGCTACTTGAACTGGCAAATGCATGTCAGTTAAAAACAGCCATGGATGCCATGTTCAATGGTGATGCCATTAATGAAACAGAGAACAGATCCGTATTGCATACTGCCTTACGTCGTCCAACCGACCTGCCACTTTGGGTGAACGGAATTGATGTCATGCAAGAGATTGGACAGGTAAAACAACAAATGAAAAATTTCTGCGATCAAATTCACTCCGGAGATTGGAAAGGCTTTACTGGTAAACCAATCCGCAATATAATCAACATTGGTATTGGGGGAAGTGATTTAGGTCCCGTTATGGTAACTGAAGCACTCAAACCATATGCAGATAAAGGAATACGACCATTTTTTGTCAGCAATGTGGATGGAGCTCATCTATGGGAAACATTAAAAGCCGTGGATGCGGAAGAAACCCTTTTCCTAATAGCCAGTAAAACATTTACTACGCAGGAAACCATGGCCAATGCACTTTCTGCGAGAAATTGGTTTTTGGAACAAGGGGCTGGTTCAGAAGATATCGCAAAACATTTTGTGGCATTAAGCACAAACAAAGATGCCGTTTCCGCTTTTGGCATAGATCCTCAAAATATGTTTACTTTTTGGGATTGGGTAGGTGGACGATATAGCTTATGGAGTGCCATCGGATTATCGATTGCGTTGACCATCGGTTATGATCGATTTGAAGAA
>JBILCT010000061.1:0-6451 GCA_044353025.1 Ferruginibacter sp.
TTGGGAATAAATAACTGACAAGGTCTCAAAATGCTGTCGCAATTTATAATTGAAATGGTTTTATAAATAGTATCAGCGCCGCATGCAAAATTTACAATAGAACTAATGTTATATGTTCCGGCTGTTGAAAATAAATGTGTAGGTGATAATGAAGTTGATGTGTTGTCTACTCCACTTGAAGGGTCATTAAAATTCCAAGTAATACTTGAAATGCCAGTAGTATTTTGAATGGAAAATTGAGTTGTATTTCCAAAACAAGAATCGGAATAAATAATGTTATTTGAACTTAAGGCTAGTGTATCGTTTGGATAATACACCCATTTGGGAAGTGCAGAGCCTCCACCCCATGTTGGGCCAGTGGATATTACACTTGTTGTAAAGCCGCAAGCGGCACCCAATTTATTAGGACAATTAATTGCGTCTATTGTAAGGTCAGAAGAAGTAACATATATTTTACCATCTATTCCTAATTGTAAAACGCCGCCTTGAGTTGTTGAAACCTGGTATGCGGAGTTTTGGATAGCCTGAGGTGTTGTTTGTGTAAGATCTAATTGAAAAATCGAATAACCATCGCTAAAATACAACACCTTACCGTCGGGAGAAAATTCAATGCCATAAGCAACGCTTAGTAAATTAAAATTCAAGGCTTTGGGATTTGATAATACCCCTGTGGCATTATTAAAATCAAACAGCTCAATATCTGAATCGTCACTAATTCCCATCGCAATTTTATTGAACTGTTTATTAATTTTAATGTGCCCCTGATAAATTTGATTTGCACTACCAACTGTGGAAACAACGGGTGTATTTTGAATTCCAGCATTATTTATTCTAAAGGAATAAAAACTACCGTTCGAATTATTATGAGTTAATAGCCAATAGCTTTGACCATCCGAGGCCGGAACCACCTCTAATCTTTCTTCTATAGTTTGAAACAGAAAAATATTTTTTTGGCCTGCTACAATATCACCTAATCCGCCATTCAGCGTCATATCTACAACACTATACCTCACGCCATTATTAGAGGTAAATTCGTCTACCGTTACTATGTAGTAAAGATTGCTGCTTCCAGGTTTTGGAACAATAACAGCGGCAGTAGTAGAAGACAAAGTGACTCCGCCTAACAAACCTGAACCATTAGGCATTATCTGATTATTGGCATTCCATACCGTAACTCCGTCCGTATAAAACAATAGTGCCCCAGTTAATCTATCGGCTACTGATGCGCTGCCTTCGGGAGTTGCAATAACGCAATCATTAACAAAACTTGGCGGCAAGGTATTAAAATCAATTGCCCCTGCATTTCCAAAACGCCATTGGTTATTTTGCTTTTGGGCAAACACTGTCAACGCATTTAGATTGATCAGAATAAAAAGAATAAAGCTGGTTTTTATTCTCATAAACATAATTCTTGCTTCAACAAAAAAGAACGCCATTTGTTTGAAATTAGCTCAAAATAATGATTCCGTATTTTTATTTTTTATTCATTGTCGCCGGTCTTTGACCGGTGGCAAGAAGCGCATCGCAGACTTAGTCTGTATTAATAAAAGATGAGATTAGATTGTTGCTTCCCTTCAGAAACTATAATTATAAACTTCATTTTTCTAGTGGCCTTAACGAGCTTGAGTTCGAACTTTTGGGAGGAGGATGTGGTGGAGTTGATATCTACGATTCTGTTTTAAAGAATGAATCTTCCAGATAAAAAACGGTATCGATAAAAAACAACACCTTGTTATTCGTCAATACATTTTCGTCGTGTAGGTCTTCCAGAATAATTCCCAAACTTGGATTGTGATAATCGTTGTTTTTCTCGAGACGGAATCCATTATCGTGTAAAAACGATTTTACAAAATCAATGTCAGTGGATTCGGTAATTTCAATAAAAGGTTGTTTTACGACCGAATAGAGCGTATTATTTTCAAGATAAAATCCGATTAATTCGTATGCTGTAGAAGGGAAAAAATAATTGTGAGTGAGTAAGCTGTAAAAATAATCAAGCCAGCGTTGGTAAAAAATGGAGTCATTTAATTTGTAAACATGCCTTTCATCCGGATGTAGATATACCCTTTGTTCGGCTCCTCTAGCAAAAAAACGACTTTCATCGTGTTGATTAAACCAAAGGTTTTGTTTATCAATCCACGAAATCAGCTTCTTTGCTTCTTGCTCTTTTGTGAACTCAGGTTCTTGAGTAACTCCACTTGCTTTTTGGCTTTCTCTAATGAAGTTGGCTGCTGCTTGGATAAAATCTTTTGCTGCATGATTGCCAACTCCTGAAATGATAGTTTGTAGTTCATGCTTTAGATTCATTTACTCCAAGGTACGAAAAAAGCTACTTTTTGCCAGTTAATAATATATAGCTTTGTCATCCTATTGACTTAAATTATAACGTTTGTGGCCCTAACGACCTTGAGTTCGAACTTTTGGGAGGAGGATGTAGAAAGTTTACTTAAGATGAATTTTATTCCCTTATTGCAATTCCATGCGCTATCGAATTAATGTACATTAGCAATATGGGAAACATAAAACTTTTTGAGAGCAAAAAAGTTCGTTCCAAATGGGATGAAAAAGAGGAGAAATGGTATTTCTCTGTACAGGACGTTGTAGAAGTATTGACTGATTCGCGGGATGTTAAAGATTACATCAAGAAGATGAAAAAGCGCGATCCTCAGTTAAATGCCAACTGGGGGACTATTTGTCCCCTAGTTGAAATGGAAGCAGCCGACGGTAGAAAACGAAAAATACAAGCGGCTGATACAAAAGGCCTTTTACGCATCATTCAATCTATACCATCGCCCAAAGCAGAGCCTTTCAAATATTGGTTGGCACAAGTAGGAGCTGAACGTTTGGAAGAAATTGAAAATCCGGAACTAGCCACCCAACGAACACGTGAACTATATAAATTGAAAGGATATCCCGACGACTGGATTGAAAAACGAATGCGTAGCATAGCCATTCGAGATGAGTTGACAGAAGAATGGAAAAACAGAGGTGTGAAAGAACAAATTGAATATTCCATCCTCACTGCTGAAATTTCTAAAGCAACATATTTCCGGAGCGATTGATTATGCCAAAAGCATTCCCGGTTTTCTTAAAGTGAATGAAAGAAATCCCATGTCAGATCGCTTAGGGTACAAAGGGCATGCGATTATTTACAGAACTTCGAATGGCGTTTATGGGGAGGTTCAAGTCAATACACCTGAAATGATTTATGCAAAAGAAACTGAAAGTAGGGGAAGAAAAATGCTGGGTGATAAAAAGTACGAAGAGATTGCTCGCAGAATCGGTGTTAAAGGAGGTTTAGGTCACCAATTGTTTGAAGAATGGAGAGTGTTAAACGATGAGACAGATTTACGAAGAAAAAAAGAAATTCAAAATCAATCCAAGCAATATTACTCACACTTTTTTATGTCAATTCTTATGAAATATAATATTGATATTTTACAAGATCTTATATCAAAAGGAAAAACAGTCTACTTTGAATGGGAATTCGAAGAAATCGCCTTGAAATACAGAGGTGATGGAAATTATGAAGCCAAAAACAAAGGATATGGGGGCGCATTTTCAGTAAAATATAGCGATATGTTGGTAGCTGAAGCACTATTAAGCAACCCGAGAATTATTACGAAAGAAGAGTATGATAATTATTAAAACGACTTCATGAGTAACTAGCTAGTCTTTCCAAGAATCGAATGCATACGTTTTGTTCTGCATCTGGTCATGCACAGAGAGCATCGTTTGGAACTGAATCTTTGTGGCCTCGCCAGGAATCGAACCTGGATCTGGAGCTTCGGAAACTCTTATACTATCCATTGTACTACGTGGCCAAATGCTGCGCGAAATTAGTGGATTAACCACAAAAAATGTCTATCCTTTCTTCCTTTACTTACCGAAGTTTTGGATATTGGTTCCGAAAATCTTGACGGCAATTGCCAATAGGATCACGCCGAAAAATTTACGAAGTACAATCAATCCACTTGGTCCCAACACATTGCTGATCCATTTCAACGATTTTAAAACAATGTAAATCACAATCAGATTAATCAATATTGCAATGAAGATATTGATGTCCTGATAGTTTGCTTTTAAAGACATGATGGTGGTTAAGGTTCCTGATCCTGCAATCAGCGGGAATGCAATGGGTACCACACTGCCACTTTTTGGATTGTTGTCTGATTTGAAAAATTCCACACCCAATACCATTTCCATACCTACAATAAAAATCACAATCGAGCCCGCTACCGCAAACGATCGAACATCCAACCCCATCAAATTCAAAAACTCTCTTCCAATCAATAAAAACAAAAACATCAGTGCACCTGAAGCCAAAGTGGCTTGTGTGCTTCGAATGTGTCCACCCATTTTTTCACGCAATGTGAGAAGCACCGGAATTGATCCAAGCATATCAATCACTGCAAACAATGTGAAACTAATCGTCAAGATTTCTTTCCCTAATATTTTTCCAAATTCAAACATGCGCATCGATTTTTACGAATGTACATAAGTTGTTCGGATTGCTTCTCATCGACTATATCTAATTCCAACTGAACCGTTGAAACCCATGGAACGATATCCCCAGATTTCCTGATAACTTTCGTTGGTTATGTTTCTCAAATCAACATAAACAGACCATCCTTTCCCATTTTCCTTCAATCGATATTCGCCATAAATATCCAGGTTGGCAAATGGTTTCAGTGTTATTAACTGTGCAATAAAATTCGCATCAAATCCAACATCTTTTCGCTCACCCACATACATCATGCCTGCACGGAAGCTCCATTGCTTTTTCGGACGCCAGTTCCATTGCATGGATAAACTGTTCTTAGGTCTGCGGAATAAATTATTGTAGTTGGTATCTTTCCCATTTTGCTTCGTCGTAATTTTTCCGTCTATCCAAGAACCCTGAAAACGGAAATCACTCCGCTGTCCGGTAGGTGCATTGAATTCCCATTCCCATCCTTTATCTAACTGCTGATCCTGATTGATATATCTGGACGAAAAAGTTTGGGGATCTGTAAAAAATGCAATCGACTGCTTCACTTCACGTTCAAAATAAACAACACGGAATCCCATACCTGTTTTTGTGGATTGATGTTGTATGCCCCCCTCATAAGTCAATGCCTGCTCAGGTTTTAAATCCTTGTTTCCATATTCTGAGAACAACTGATAAAGCGTAGGTGTTTTATAAGCACTTGAAATATTGGTAAATAATTTCCAGGATTCATTCATTTGCCAAGATGGATTGATATTGAAGACTGTATTTGTTCCATAGGTAGAATGTTTATTCCAGCGACCACCCAATTCAATATTGAATTCATCTGCAGGCTGTGCCAGCAAGGCAGCATAAACACTCGTTTGTTGTTGTTTTAAACTATCAGCGCCCAGTTTTGATTCATAAGGTCCGAATGCACCCAAAGAAAGATATTCCTGATTACTGGACGAAGTACGGAAATCGGTGCCAACGGTCATGCGTAAACGCTTGTTAATTGGAAACCAGCCGAACCAATCAGCCAGGTGTTCTTCCCCATCATATTTTCCACTGCTGAAAATATCATATCCGTTTCTGCTTTCGGTGGAATCGTCAGTGTAACTGCGGTTGTGTTTGCTGTAACTGTAATTGAAACGGGTTTTAAGTTTTCCGAAATCAGCCTGAATTTGTATGCCGGTTTGCAGATTTTTATTTTGATTGGTGAGATCCAATTCATCTATAAAAGAACCTTGATCATATGATTGTTTGAACGTTGAATAACGAACAAAGGGTTGAAAAAACAGATGCTGTTTCGGTCTGTATCCAATCTGCAATCTGACTTGTTGCTGGGTGAATCCGTCTTTATCTCTACTGGTCCCGAATTTTGTTGTATCCACGGTTTCATCAATTCCTTGGGATGTGAAATAAGATTGCTGGATGGAATAATCCCACTTGGAATGTGAACCGCTTATCTCAGCATTCCCCTGAATCGTTTGATAACTACCATAGCTTAGTCTTCCTGATCCATTTATTTTTTTCTTATCCGCTTTTCTTGTGGTGATGTGAATCATTCCTGCCATTGCATCCGAACCATAGAGTGTAGATTGACTCCCTTTCAGAATTTCAATTCTTTCTATTTGATCCAGTGAAAGCAAACGAATGTCAAAATTGCTGCCAATGCCTGAAGGGTCATAAACAGGAATACCGTCTATCACCAAAAGTGTATGATCTGTTTTGGCACCTCGCAAATACAAGCTTTTATCTTTTCCCGGATTTCCGAATGCGCCATTCACATAAATACCTGCTTGTTCGGTCAGGAGTTGCGCAAGATCTTTACTCCCTGCTTTTTCAATTTGATCGCGGTTGATCACGGTTACCACTTTCCCTGTCATGGATGTTTTATTAGGGAACTTGTTGGCAGACACTACCACCTCTTGAAGCAATGTACTGTCCTGCGAAAAAACATGAACCATGCAAGCCATGCTC
>JBILCT010000276.1:0-2784 GCA_044353025.1 Ferruginibacter sp.
CACCTGTTTTCCGTTGCGCCAAAGTTGAAAATGATCTGCATTCACCTGCCCTAATCCCAAAGAAGCGATGGAACTGCCGGAAATTCGACACAGCGTATCCTTTGCCAAATGGAACTTGTAATACGTTTTATTATAATCAATCCATTGGTTATTTAACTGAGCATGGGCGTTAAAACAACAAAGAAAAAATAGCAAGTAAACAAAGCGTTGAAGCATAATTAATTCTTTTGCTGTTTATTTTTTTTAGACCGATTCAAATCTAAACCCAAAGAAAATACATGTGTGAAAAGCGGATTCCCTTGATTAGCCAATTGTGTAAATGCGTAATCAAGATGTAATTTTTTAAAACGGAACCCGGCACCCATCGCAGGTTGATAAATCCAAGTTTTATCAAGATTGAATGTATCAGCATCCGAGATTGTTTTTTGCAAGTTGCTTATTCCGGCTCTCAGAAAAAATTGATTTTTTACTGCAATTTCTAATCCTACGCGTGGATCAATATTGATCGTTTTAGACTGAATAATACTTGACCCTTTTCCATCAAATGAACAGTCCAGATTTAATTCAGTTTGCAAAGAGATATTTTTTGAACTGTATAATTTGTAATTGCCTCCCACCATTAATCTGGGTGCTGTAAGTTCTGAGGATTTTTCAGGAATAAGGTTATTGGTCAAAAAAAGCACCTGTTTTTCACGGTCTGTGAAAGTGAAAGTCCATGCATTGAATGTGGTGGTAGCATCCCTGAGTACAGCGCCAAGCTGCCATTTTTTTGATCGAACAGCAAAAGATGCATCCACACCAAATCCCCAGGCCTTCGCGAAACTGCCTACTTTTCTATAAATGATTTTTGCGTTTCCTCCGAATGAAATATCCAGATGATCATTTTTAATCCATTGCTGTGCATAAGAAAATAACAAAGCATAGTCTGCCGCAGAAAATGAGACAATATTATTTTCATTGATGCTTCCATCCGGCTCTACCAGGTATAAGGTGTTTGGAATATCATCCACTGCAAATCTTAACAAGGTGATTCCAATGGTTCTTTTTTTCAATGAATCAGGAATTGCCAAAGCCGCCATGTCATATTTAGCGATGCCTCCAAAATAATCTGCGTGCATGATCGAAAGTTGAGGAAGTCGATCTACGGTAACCAACATCGCAGGATTCCAATAGCCGGCTGTTGCATCAGTTGCGGAGGCAACTTGAGCATTTCCCATCGCCAATCCACGAGCCCCGGCTCCAATATTCATGAACTCATTACTATATTTTCTGAATTGAGTAATCCCGTCTGAAGGTGTAAAAAAAATGAAAGCAAATAAAAACCTGAGTTTATTCATGTGGTCTCAGCTTGATGGCTTTCAAAATTAGTCAAACAACCTCGGATTTTATGTATGAAAAAAACGAATTTTAAACAGTAAATTATACCTGATGAATAATGTTCAAGAGAAGCTGGTTTTTTTTACTCATTTTTGCAACTAAAATCTAAGCAAATCAATGGCAAATTTGATTGATGAACTGCGTTGGCGTGGCATGATACAGGACATGATGCCCGGCACAGAAGAACAACTCCAAAAAGAAATGACTACCGCATATGTTGGATTTGATCCTACTGCAGACAGTTTACATATTGGCAGTTTGGTCCCGATTTTATTGTTGGTTCATCTTCAAAAAGCCGGACATAAGCCGATTGCACTTGTTGGTGGGGCTACGGGCATGGTGGGCGATCCGAGTGGAAAAAGTGAAGAACGAAATATGTTAAGTGAAGATGTTTTAACGCGCAATCTGGAGGGTGTCCGAAAACAGCTTGAAAAATTTTTAGATTTCTCTTCCACGATACCCAACCCGGCGGAAATACTGAATAATTATGATTGGTTCAAGGATATGCGCTTTTTGGATTTCATTAGAGATACAGGAAAGCTGATTACCGTGAATTACATGATGGCAAAAGACAGTGTCAAGAAAAGACTGGAATCAGAACAAGGGATGTCGTTTACGGAATTCACTTATCAGTTGGTTCAGGGTTATGATTTTTATTGGTTGAACAAGCATAAAAATTGCAAACTGCAAATGGGTGGAAGTGACCAATGGGGTAATATTGTAACGGGTACGGAATTAATTCGTAGACGACAAGGTGGAGAGGCTTTTGCTTTTACTTGTCCGCTCATCAAAAAAGCAGATGGTGGAAAATTCGGTAAAACAGAAAAAGGTAATATCTGGCTGGATGCAGAAAAAACAAGTCCATATCAGTTTTATCAATTTTGGCTGAATGCCACGGATGATGATGCGACGAGTTGGATCAAAATATTTACTTTTTTAAGCAAAGAAACCATAGACGGTATCATAGATCAACATCAACAAGCACCTGAAAAAAGAATACTCCAAAAGCAATTAGCTGAAGCTTTGACCATTTTTGTTCATGGCCAATCTGCCCTGGAAACGGCAATAGAAACAACGCAGAAGCTATTTGTCGCTTCTAAAGCACCTGCTTCTGCACTCAGTTTAGAAGATCTGGAAAATATGGAGGGAATTGTACGATCCACCTACGACCGTAAGCAATTGGACGCGGGCGTTGATATTTTAATTTTTCTTACAGAGAACGGAATTTTTGATAGTAAGGGAGCAGCGCGTAAAATGGTTCAAAATGGTGGCGTTAGCATCAATCGGGAAAAATTAAATGACCCTGCTTCATTGATTCACAGCGACCAACTTTTACATGAAAAATACATTTTGGCACAAGTTGGGAAAAAGAATTATTACCTGATTGAGTGTATTTAAAAAAACTAC
>JBILCT010000277.1:0-2770 GCA_044353025.1 Ferruginibacter sp.
TATCTATATTCAATGATGTAATTCATCATCTTAAGCTGTATGTTCTTTATTCATTCAACTTGTCTTTTTATCTTTCACAACGACTAAATCCTCCAATGAAACCAGCATTGGAATGACGCCTACTTGCAGAAGCGCTTTTTTCCCTCTTATTTCTTTAACCTGACCAACCTGTCTATTCTTCTTCATTTTAACGAGTGAACCAACTTCGATCAGCTGACCAGTTTCTTCAAATTGTGCAATCACTTTTTCTCTTTGACGATCAGCTTGAATTTGTTTTTTCTGACCCATAAGGGTTTGATGAATCAATTTGAGAACAGCATCTTTGTTTTCTGATTTTCTCCATTCAACCACCAATGATTTGAGTTTGCGTTCAGTTTCCTTCAGCTCGTTTAATTTTTCTTCACTGATTTTATTTTGAAGTTTAATTCGCTCCATTTCTTGTCGATGCTTCTCCTTATCCAAAGAAACTTCCAGATGATGTTTCAACCTTTCATTTTCCTTGAGCAGTTTATCCAGTCTTCGCTTTTCATTTTCCAACTGCTGCATATCCTGTTCTGTGGAATTGAGTAATTGGTCCAAACGGACATGTCCCTGATCGACCAACTTTTTCGCTCTTTGAATCAATCGCTTATCGAGACCAATTCGTTCTGCAATTGAAAATGTATAAGAACTTCCGGGTGCGCCCACTTTTAGTTGATAGAGCGGAAGCAGATTTTTTTCATCAAAAAGCATGGCACCATTGAAGATGCCATTCACCTCATTGGCCATTACTTTAAGATTCAGGTAATGAGTTGTAACAATTCCGATGGCATGTTTTCTGGAAAGCTCTTCTAAAATCACCTCAGCAAATGCCCCTCCCAATTGAGGGTCGCTTCCACTGCCCAATTCATCAATGAAAAACAAGGTTTTCCCATTGGCAGTTTCAATAAAATATTTCATGTGGGTGAGATGCGCTGAATATGTACTTAGTTCAAATTCGATGCTTTGGGTATCACCAATATGAATAAACATTTGCTTAAATATGCCTAACTCTGAGTCTGGACTGGCAGGAATTAATAAACCGGCCTGTGCCATGAGTTGGAGCAACCCAAGCGTTTTCATCGTTACTGTTTTACCTCCTGCATTGGGTCCACTGATCACCAAAATCCGATGTTTATCGTCCAATGTTAAGCTAACCGGAATAGTAGGTTTTTGCAATTTTTTATTGTGCAAATAAAGTAAAGGATGATGTGCTTTGATCAGTTTGATGATTGCCTTATCATGAATCAAGGGAGCGTTTCCGTCAATCTCTTGCGCAAATCTAGCTTTGGCTCTGATAAAATCAAAAACTCCTGACATCTGCACATATCCTGACAAAAGTGGCGCATAGGCGGAGAGTTGTTGGGTTAACGCTCGTAGAATTCGTTGTACTTCTCGGGTCTCGTCCAGTTCCAATGAATAGATTTCATTGTTGAGTCCCATGGTTTCTTCTGGCTCAATGAAACTGGTTCTTCGGCTATCGCTTTCACCATGAAGCATCCCCTTGATCATTCTTTTATTTTCTGCGAATACAGCCAGCACCCTTCTGCCATTCATAAAACTCTCTTCAATTTCTGCCAGGTAACCAAGTTTATTCAATCTGGAGATCACACGATCGAATGCCCGGCGATGTTCATTCCTTTTCCGATAAAGCGATGTTCGAATGTCCATCAACTCCTTACTTGCCTGATCTTTTACCTGCCCGGCTTCATCAATAATTTCATCAATTAATTTTCGAATATTTTTTTCAAAATATAGTCCATCCAATGGCATAGAAAGCGATGGATATGCAATTCTTCTATCAGCATCAAACCATCGGAATATACGCTCCGCATTGTCAGAAAGGGAACGAATCAACCGAAACTCCTCACCGGAAAGCATTGCTCCCGGGATACCCAAAAGTTTTAATTCTTTCTTGAGGGGAAGAAAAAAATCATTGGGGAAATAAAGTCCACTATCCAAAATAGATTTGAATTCAGCGGTCTGGGAGAGATCTCTTACCACATAGTCCTTTCGTGTATGGATGCGAAGATTTTCTGCTTTGTTTTTCGCAAAATCTGTTTTGCAAAAACTTTGGACCAATAATCTGATTTGGTCAAATTCAATAGACTGTAAGGTAGATTCGGGATATAAAATCATTTGATAGGTCTGGCAAAGTTGAACAATTTGCTATTCAAAAACAATTGATCCTTAGATTTGTTTTAACGATTCAAACTTCAAGCAAATGAATTTAGAAAACTCCAGAAAAATTGCAACTTTCGGAAACGGTTGTTTTTGGTGTACAGAGGCAATTTTTAACCAGTTGAATGGTGTACTGCAAGCAGTGAGTGGTTATTCAGGAGGAAGTACATTAAATCCCGATTATAAAAGTGTTTGTTCAGGTACAACCGGTCATGCAGAATGCATACAAATTGAGTATAACTCATCGATCATCAGCTATGAAGATTTGTTGGAAGTTTTCTTCAACACCCACAACCCAACCACATTAAACCGGCAAGGAGAAGATATTGGAACACAGTATAGAAGTGTTGTCTTCTACAATAATGCGGAAGAAAAAGAAATAACGGAATCATATATCCATCAGATGAATGCAAGTGGTATTTATTCCAACCCGATCGTCACAACTTTAGAACCACTTCATCGATTTTATCCGGCTGAAGATTACCATCAAAATTATTTATCATTGAATGGCCATAATCCTTATTGTCAGTTGGTAGTTCGTCCTAAAGTGGAAAAGTTCAAAAAAAAATAT
>JBILCT010000278.1:0-2764 GCA_044353025.1 Ferruginibacter sp.
TGAAGACGCCCAGTGTATTGATGCTTTTAGAAATTCTTTGGTTGAAATAAATATTCAACCGGATTCCGGAAATCAGAATGCATAGCCGATACCCAGCGCAAAATTGAAATTCTCATAACGCCAACGCTTATATGCATCATTTTCTCCTCGAGTGATCAGTTTTTGCCAAGCATCTTTCCATCCGATATCAGGTGCCTTCCAGCCATCTTTTTCATAAAATAATTCCGGTCGTTTGAAACGGAAACCGAAATCCAGACGAACTACAAAATAATTGAAGTCTAGACGCAAACCCGTACCCGCCGAAACGCCCAACTGGCTATAGAGGTTTTTAAATTGAAACTGAGCGGTATCTTGAATGCCGCCTGTGTTGGTATTTCGCAGGTTCCATATGTTGCCAATATCAGCAAATACGGCGCCTCTCAGGGTTAAAGTATTCGGTATGATCTTGGCGATATCAAAACGGTACTCTGAATTCAATTCAATTTGCATATCACCGGTACGATCATTGAAAACAGTACGACTTGAATTGTACGGGATTAATGGTCGTCCTCCCGGACCAATTCCTCTTACAGGCCATGCGCGCATGCTGTTACTCCCTCCGCCAAAATATTGTTTGAAGAATGGCAATACCCGATTTGTATCTGTTCCCAACAAAGGAATACCCAGCCCCACAAATCCACGAAAGGCAAGCGTTGTTTTTTTGAAGCGGGTGGTGTGTTTGAGTTCAAAATCCGATTTGATAAACCGTCTTTTATATTTTAAGAAAAATGGAAGTTGTCCCCAGGTTAAGCCCGATTCTTCCGCATTGAATCGATAAGAAATTTCACGAGATAAGCTATGCGGATGCTTCAGGTCGTTTCTTGTTTTTGAAAAACTTACGCCCATACCCGCAACCAACGCAGTATTATAAGAGAATCTTAAAAATGGATTTTTATCAAGGACTCTTTCAAAGCTGTCGGTTTGATTGAATAAGTTGCTAAAGCCTATACTGATTGGACTCCAACTCCATTTCCAATTGTATTTGTTGACGCCGGTCCAGCCTGCGTTTGCACTCACTGAATGCAGATTAAACAAATTCAATCTTGTATTGTAACTCAAATTAAGCTGGATAAAAGTTTCACCATTGTTTAATCGGGCACTTGGAATAAAAAATTTCGGTATACTAGCCCCAATCAATTTCGGGAAGGAAGTGGTATTCCCATAACTGACTTCATTTGAATTGATCAGTCCACCGGCGGTACCGGTGTTGTTATTAAATTCAATACCCGCTCTTATTTGGTGAGACATCTTTACTGCTGATTTCCCTAGGTTACGATTCAAGAGAGAAATTGTACCTGATAAACCAAAAAGATTTCCGGCCAACACATTGCTCGTATTACTTGCGGCAGAATAACTTACTTCCAATGCTGTCTCAAAACCAAACTTCTGTGCGGGAGTCAAATCGAAGAGTATGTCAATAAATCCGGGCGTATCCTGCAGATCAACAATTTGAAAATTCACAGATTGCCAAATGCCGGATTTGGAAAGTTGGTAGATGGACTGAAATAAATTGCTTTGATTAAAATACGATCCCGGTTGAATATGCAGTTGCTGTTCTAAAAATGAAGTATTGTATAATAAGCGATGATACTTATGAATAAAAGTTTGCAGACTATCCACATGAAGTGTAGAATCAGTCCAGGTATCACCTGGTTGGTGATCACTGAAAACAACTACATTTCGGATTCTATAAGCTTTTAGTTTGCTGCTGTCAGCAGGAGGAATGAGTTGCAAGCTAATTTTGATGCTGGGAGAATCCTTTTGATGCTCAATTTCCGAGAGCTCGCTGATTTTTTTGATTGGATTGTTATTCAGCTTGGTGAAAATCTTAGCATTTGTATCTCCTATTACTTTGATCTCTGCTGCCGAAAATTTGTAATACCCATGATTTCTGAAACTGTCTACTAGCCTGGAAGTTTCAGTAATAATAGCAGCTTTCGTTACCGGGTCGTTGATTTTTAAGTAACTTTTTTCTTGCATACCAACGGCCAAATCTTGTAATTCTTTGGGTTCGAATTCATACTTAACGGATGCTATTCTTGTTGGATTGCCGGGAGAAACATCATAGTGAACCGTGATTTTTCTTTTGTTCGTATCCAGTTTCGATTCGACGGTTGCATGATAATAACCCAGATGAAAAAGAGAAGCTCTCATTCGATCGGCAGATTCTTTTGTTGCATACAAAGAAAATGGAAGCGGGTTTTTTAAAATAGTGAAAAAGATCCACTTGCGTGACAACTTGGTTTTTGCACTATCATCCAATTGAGCATTCAATCTCAGTACCCATTCACTTTTTTCGTTTCGCTTTATTCCTCCTTGCTTAACTTCGATTTTGTTTTGGTAAAGAAAAAATTGGTTCTTGGGTGCTTGTCGAACAAATGGTTTGCCGCAGGCACTTAACCAAACTCCGATCACAACAATCAGCAGTATTTTAATAAATGATAAACGACTAACTTGGTTCATTACTCGCAATAATATGTTAAGCAAGGCAAACATCAAAGATATCCAAAGTTTACAGCAGAAAAAATATCGCCAGGCAGCCGGACTATTTGTTGCTGAAGGACCCAAAGTTGTCCATGAACTTCTTTGCGCCGGATCTTTTATTGTGGAAGCCATTTACGCAACCGCTGACTGGTCAGGTTGGAATATGCTAGATCAATACTCAATTGATTCAAAAATTTGTAAAGTAGTCCCGGATTTTACGCTTGAAAAAATAGCATTTTAT
>JBILCT010000279.1:0-2756 GCA_044353025.1 Ferruginibacter sp.
CCATGATGGCCTTAGAACGGTGATGTGCGGGTGGCTCGGAAAAACGGGCGGAGCATTTCGTTTTTCCTTGATTTTTTCTCCCTTTTTGATCAAGCAAAAAGGGATGGCCTCCGCGGCCAAGAAGCGGATAAGAGAATGTTTGATTCCTTGTTTTCGATTCTTTTGATCAAGCAAAAAAATGAACATTGATAATATGGAGATATGTTTGAAAATATCAAAAAATGAGCTTATTAAGTTCAATGAAGGAGGACAGAATACGCGGGCAGCTTTTCGTTTTTCATGATCTTATGGGGTCTAGCCACAAGGTCAGATATATAAGAATCACGATGCTACTTTACTGGGAATTTTCAATACACCACAACAATAACCAATTATTAAATAAACCATGATGGCCTTAGAACGGTGATGTGCGGGTGGCTCGGAAAAACGGGCGGAGCATTTCGTTTTTCCTTGATTTTTTCTCCCTTTTTGATCAAGCAAAATGGGAAGGCCATGAAAACTAGAGTGAAAGCGTAGAATGAGAGCGGTGGACAAACTGGAATA
The DNA here is from genome assembly GCA_044353025.1 of Ferruginibacter sp. Classification (GTDB taxonomy): domain Bacteria; phylum Bacteroidota; class Bacteroidia; order Chitinophagales; family Chitinophagaceae; genus Ferruginibacter. The sequence continues at coordinate 544 of JBILCT010000279.1, forward strand.
AAAACTATAGTTATTATTCCCAGATTCAACGCTCTCATTCCTCATACTCGCTCTGATTTATTTGCCTCCGCGGCCAAGAAGCGGGTAAGAGAATGTTTGATTCCTTGTTTTCGATTCTTTTGATCAAGCGAAAAAAAAATGAACAATGATAATTTGGAGATATGTTTGAAAATATCAAAAATGAGCTTATTAAGTCCAATGAAGGAGGACAGAATACGCGCGCAGCTTTTCGTTTTTCATGATCTTATGGGGTCTAGCCACAAGGTCCGAAATGTTAGAATCACGCTGCTACTTTACTCGAAATTTTCGATACACCACCACTAGCTAATTTTCAATTTAGCCAAGATATACTTATAACTATACTGTGCAGGTGGCCAGGAAAATTCAGAATGAGAAAAGATTGAAAGCGTAGCGATATAATCGCTTTTCGAACTCATTTTCGCTCTGATTTAATCGTCTCCGATTTGCTATAAAGTAAATGAAACTATTGCTTCGCCAATCTTTCCTTATTAATCCATTTATCCAAAACAGAAATCGACTGCTGCAAATAAACATCATTCAATCTGAACTTCATCCATTGTTTGTTTTTATCAGTTTTCTCAACGGTAGATTGAACATCCGTGGTATCAGCATACAGATTGCGAATATTTAGAGTATTGGGCAGCTTAACTAACTCTTCCAGTTGCTTGAAAGCGTTTTTCATTTGCTTTTGATCCGCACGATATTTATCCAATTGCAAATCGTATTCTTTCTGATTCAATTTTTCCAACAACTGAACCTGTGCTTTGATTTTATTGAAAGTAACGTTCTGTCTCAAGTCGTTGTTGGACTGAGCAATAATACCTGACAATTCATTATTTACGGTGTTGTACGCTGCTTCTTTAATGACATCCCAAGGAAGCGAACGCGGATTATCTTTTTCTCTGAATTTCAGATAGTCAAAGCGATCGGGCAAAATGATATCAGGGGTAACTCCTTTTAACTGAGTTGCACCTCCATTGATTCGATAAAATTTCTGTAACGTCAATTTTACATTACCCAGGTCCTCCGTTTTTTTATCAGAAAAAATAAGATCCCGATCTGGAGTAAGTGGGATCATGCGCTGTACGGTACCTTTCCCATAAGTTGAAGAAGAACCGATTACAATACCACGCTGATAATCTTGAATCGCTGCAGCAAAAATTTCAGAAGCAGAGGCACTGGTTCCATCTACCATCACTGCAAGTGGACCATCGTACTGAATTTTATCATCTCTATCCTTTAATATACTTGGAGATTCATCTCTTCCTTTTACCTGGCAAACCGGTCCTTCCTTGATAAACAACCCTGCAATTTGTACCACATCATACAATGACCCTCCTCCATTGCCTCGTAAATCAAGAATAATACCTTCTACTTTTTCTGCTTTTAATTTTTCCACCTCTTTGGCTACATCTACTGCACAACGCGCACCGCCAACCCTTTCAAAATCTGCATAAAATTCAGGCAAATAAATGTATCCAATTTTGTGCTCGCCTTGAACAATGGCTGATTTGGCAAAAGTATCTTCAAGCTTAATGTCATCGCGAAGTAGTTTAACCACTTTGATAGTTCCATCAATTCGCTTGATCGTTAGTCGAACCTCCGACCCTTTGGTTGCTCCACGAATCAGTTTAACCGCATCCGGAATGGCAAAGCCGGTAATATCTACAGGCTCTTCTGTTCCTTGCGCCACTTTTATGATTTCATCGTTCTCTTTCAATTCACCGCTTTTCCATGCCGGACCGCCCGTGGTCAATCCTGAAATTTTAATATGACCATCCTCATCTTTCAACAAAGCTCCAATACCAAAAAATCTTCCACTCATCGATTCATTGAATGTTCGGGTGTCAACCGGTGGATAGTAGTTGGTGTGTGGGTCCATGCTAACAGTTATAGCATTGATAAAAAAGCTAAATAACTCATCTTCAGTTTCGCGTTTTATCTTGGATGTAAAATATCTATCCATTTGTCTGCGAATCTGATCCCGTGCTTCACGCTCCAACGTTGAATCTGCTTTGATTGCAACTTTTGCATCTTTGTTTTTCTCCTGTTCTTCCATTAAATCAAAATACTTCGACAATACTGCATATTTCAATCGTTTTCTCCAAACTTGAAAACGATCTTGTGTGGTTAATGAAAAATCCAGTTTTTCAGGATCCATCTGAACACGCTCTTGCACCTGAAAACTCATT
>JBILCT010000281.1:0-2739 GCA_044353025.1 Ferruginibacter sp.
AAATGCTTCATATTTTCCTCAACAAAGGAATCAAAGATGATATCTATTATTGGAGCGAACTCAATAAAGTAGTTAACCTGTATTGTCAGTTGAAAAAAATCTGTCCTGAACTCGATTCTATCAATATCGGCGGTGGCTTCCCCATCAAACACTCACTGGGCTTTGAATACGATTACCAATTCATGATCAATGAAATTGTAAGAAACATAAAAGTGGCTTGTACACGCAACAAAGTTCCCATGCCGAATATCTTCACAGAATTTGGAAGTTATACCGTGGGAGAAAGTATGGCACACATCTATAGTGTGATCGGACAAAAAATGCAGAACGACCGGGAAACCTGGTACATGATAGACTCATCTTTTATCACAACACTTCCAGATACTTGGGGTATTGGAGAAAAATTCCTGATGTTACCCATCAATAAATGGGACAATGAATATCATCGAGTCGTTTTGGGAGGAATCACGTGTGATAGTCACGATTACTATGATTCTGAAGAACACATCAATGAAGTATTTTTACCGAAACTCAGTGAAGGTGAACCACTTTATGTTGGTTTTTTCCATACGGGGGCTTATCAAGATCAAATCAGCGGATATGGAGGAATCAAGCATTGCATGATTCCCTCTCCCAAACATATCATTGTGGGTCACGATAAAAATGGCAAACTAATTGATTGGGTCTATGCCAAAGAGCAAACCGCACAAAGCATGTTGAAGATTCTTGGATATTGATTCTATAACCAACTTAAAATAAATAAATATGTACCCAGCAGAGATTGTTATTCCAATGAAGGAAGAGTTAACAGAACAAGGATTTCAGGAAATGTTGAATCCGTCTGATGTAGAACAAACGTTGTCTCAAGTAGGAACAACACTGGTCATGATTAATTCGGTTTGTGGTTGCAGTGCAGGAACTGCTCGTCCGGGTATCCTCATGTCATTGCAAGGGGAAGGACCGAAACCTACTCGAAATACCACCAGTTTTGCCGGTTTTGATGTGGATGCAGTCAAGCAGATTCGCGAACATTTGCTTCCATACCCACCATCATCTCCTGCGATAGCATTGTTCAAAGACGGAAAACTAGTTCATTACATCGAGCGTCACAACATCGAGGGAAGAAGTGCACAAATGATTGCCGATAATTTAAAAATGGCTTACCAAACTCATTGCGCATAAACCACAAAATTCATGTATCCTAATTTATACTATTGGTTTAAAGACTGGTTTGGTATTGAGTTGGCGCCACTACAATTCTTAAACACATTTGGCTTGATGGTGGCTGTAGGCTTTGCAGCTGCCGCATGGATACTAACGTTAGAGCTTAAACGTAAAGAACGATTGGGGTTGCTGAGCTTTCAGGAAGAAACCATGATGGTTGGCATGCCTGCTTCTATCTCCGAATTAGCTACCAATGGGATATTAGGATTTTTATTTGGATTTAAAATTATTGGACTTTTCCTGTCTAAGCCGGTCGATATAAGTGCGCAGGATTATATTTTCTCTGCACAAGGAAATGCGTTAGGAGGCATCGTATTGGGTGCGTTCATGGTTTATCTGAAATGGAAAGAAAAAGACAAACAAAAACTAGCGAGTCCTGAAAAAAGGAACATACGTATTTGGCCACATGATCGAGTGGGGGACATCATTGTACTCGGATTGATTTTTGGCATATTGGGAGCAAAGTTGTTTGACAATTTTGAACATTGGGAAGAATTTATTGCTGATCCGATTGGGAGATTATTTTCTCAGAGTGGACTTACTTTTTATGGTGGTTTGATCCTGGCGAGCTTAGCGATTATATGGTTTGCTTATCGAAAAGGAATTGTTATCGCTCATTTGGTAGATGCGGCAGCACCCGCTTTAATGCTAGCCTATGCGATTGGAAGATTGGGATGTCAGATATCAGGCGATGGAGACTGGGGTATTTATAACAGCGCCTATATTAGCAATGATGCCGGTGTTGTTCAATTGGCAACCCCTGGAGCATTTGATTCGTCTTTGAAAAAAAATGAAACTTATTTTTTGAAGGGTATGGTGGTTGAAAATAACCAAATGCTTTTTGTTACTGACAGAACCTATTCTAGTTTAGACAAAGTACCTCAACGATCTGTCAAGGCTCCTTCATGGTTGCCGGTTTGGATGTTTGCCTATGCCTATCCACAGAACGTAAATAAAGATGGGATACGGATGCCGCTTATTACTGATGAACATAATCGGGTACTGCCATCACCCGTATTTCCAACACCATTTTATGAAACATTATTTTGTACGGCATTGTTCTTTTTACTTTGGGTATTGAGAAAGCGTATAAGACGTCCATGGCTCATATTCGGCATTTATTTAATCCTGAATGGTTTGGAGCGATTCACGGTTGAATTCCTACGTGTAAATATTGCTTACGATGTTACCGAAGGGTTACAATTTTCACAGGCACAATTGATCGCCATCGGGTTGATGGCCATTGGTTCATTATTGTCGGTATCCTCAAAATATATTTCTTCTAAAAAATAAAAATTCCAGTTATGCCTTCATTCGATTTAGTCAGCAAAGTGGATCTTCAAACACTCGATAATGCAGTAAATGTGGTTTCCAAAGAAATTACCAATCGATTTGATTTCAAAGGATCTCATGTAGTGATCGATCTCAATAAAAAAGATTTCAAGCTCAGCCTCGAGGCAGATAGCGAAATGAAAATTCAACAAATTACGGATGTGTTGATTAGTAGGTCTATGA
>JBILCT010000282.1:0-2738 GCA_044353025.1 Ferruginibacter sp.
CTCACCATTTTGGGAGGGAAGAAATACCGGATATAAATCATACCGGACCAAAGTGTTTGAAAAATTTCCACGGACAGGCATACCGGATTGGTTTTCCAGCATTGAAGAGTATGATAACTATGTAAATATGTTGATTCGTACAAATTGCATAGACAATGCCAAAAAAATCTGGTGGGATTTACGCGTGCACCCGGTGTACAATACAGTGGAGTTCAGAATTTGTGATATACCGATGAAGGCGTCAGAAACAGTAGCGTTGGCCGGATTATTCCAGGCAATTTGCGCCAAGTTGTATAAGCTTCGTTTACAGAACTTGAATTTTATGACTTATAGTAGGGCTTTAATCAATGAAAATAAATTCAGGGCAAGCAGGTATGGGTTGGATGGGAAGTTGATTGATTTTGGGAAAGAATCGGAGGTAGAAACCAGGATGTTGATAGAGGAGTTATTGGAATTTATCGACGATGTGGTTCCTCATTTGGGAAGCAGACCATTGATACAGCCGGTTTATGAGATATTGGAAAAGGGAACGGGAGCAGATCGTCAATTAGCAACTTATGCACGTACGGGTAACTGGATGGATGTGATTGAATTGATCCGAAATCAATTTTTAAAAGGAATCTGATTTTTTGAGTTAATTTTCTATATTTGCACTCCCAAGATAAAACTTGGGGTAGTTTTCAGATAAACAATGGCTGCGTAGCTCAACTGAATAGAGCATCTGACTACGGATCAGAAGGTTTTAGGTTTGAATCCTAACGCGGTCACTAAAAGGGTTTTACAGCAATGTAAGACCTTTTTTTATGCAGTAAAATCAAGGTTTTGGGCATTATTGTTGAAAATTGTCACGAAATCTTAGGCGAAATAACATTCAGGAGTGCTGATTGAAACGAATTTTACTTTTGAATCTCTTTTTGTTTTATTTGTTCTTCAAACCAAATTAAATACTCTTTGATTTGTGACACTAAATAATATGGCAGATTCAATAAAAAGAAAGTTTTATTATGAGCTGTTTTTACTTCAGATATATTTACATCGCCTGCATAAAATCTCACTGCCATGTTGTGTGGAGCTACATCCATAAATAAATGCAAAGATTTAAGTGTGCCTGTTTTTCCGGATTTTGTTTCTATAGGGATTATTTTTCCTTCAAATGAAACTAAGAAATCTACTTCTGCTGTTGATTCCTTTTTTTCTTTAACCCAAAAAAATAATTCACTCAGTGCGTTGTATTGATTGGCCAAAAGTTCTTGACCGGTTAGGTGTTCAATCATTGTACCCTGATAAATCTTGCATAAATCATCTGAGCCCAGAATTTCTTTCTGAATGCCAACAAAATGATTCAACATTCCGGTATCAAGAATTTGCAATCGTGGAGATTTTTTTAAATCAGGAAGAAATGGAAGTGTAGCAGAAGTATTAGGATAAATTAAATGAAGTAGCAAAACTTTCTCTAACGTACGAAGACATTCGCCCATTTCTCTCGAACGATAGGATGAATTGCCAAAGCCAGCGAACTTAATCCTTTTGCCTGCTTCAGAAAACGACGATCTGATTACATGTCGTAAATGTAAAATCTGTGTATCGTTTTTTGCATATTTTTCTACATCATCTAGATAGGAGGTAATTAAAGAATCAAAAATGGAATTTAGTGCTGTGAAATCTTTGTGTTTCACATAATTGTTTACTACCTCAGGCATGCCTCCAATAATCGCATATTGATGATACAGTTTAATTAACTTGTCATGTGCAAATTGCTGGAATGGAATTTTATGCAATTGTTCTAATGATGCGGATTCACCCAATGCTTCTAAAAACTCAGGGAATGAAACAGGTCTTAATACTTTGTATTCAATTCGACCAACAGGAAAATGAATTTTTTTATCAAAGATCGATTCCAGCATACTGCCTGCTGCAATTACTTTTATTGTAGGTTCTTGTTCATAGAAATATCGTAAAATATTTAAAGCTTCTGGGACTTCCTGAATCTCATCAATAAAAATCAAGGTGTTTTCTTTTTTTGAAAGCAACTGATTTTTCAGAAAGAAAATAGTCTGCAATAACTGTTCAAGATTGCTGTAGTTTAAAAAGGGTTGTTTGTCTTCTTTAATTTCAAGATTCAGATAGATGTATTGTTCAAATTGCTGGGCAAATTGACTAATGACGGTTGTTTTACCTACCTGACGAGCACCTCTGATTACCAAAGGTTTTCTATCAGTGTTTGACAACCAGATTTCTAATTCCTTGTTAATTAATCTATGGAACATGTAACAAAGTTAGGGTAAAAATGTGCTTATATTGTATCAAAGTAAGGCTTATATTATTGGTAATTTGTAACAAAATGTGATTAATTTGAGAATGTAGCTTAGTTGATAATTTTTTACTTCGTTCTATTTTTTATTTTTTCAGTTTTAAAATTTCTCTTCCATTGCGTTATTTCTTGAACAATCAATGGCGCCATTCCGTAGATAAAGTGAAGGTTTTTTTGTTTCGGTACATTTTATGTCAGCAGGATTTGCATCACTCATCTCCATAACTCGACAATACCATTTTTATCTCACCATAACTAATCTCTGGTGGTAACTGGGCTTTTAACAGACTTAAAGTTTCTTTTCCATGGGTTGCAATCGCTTCCTTGATGCGTTTGATTTTATCAATAGATACCATTTCTTCTAACATCAACTCACCGGATTGAATAAAACATGAAAGATGTCCCTCAATGGTATTTGTTGAAAAAT
>JBILCT010000283.1:0-2732 GCA_044353025.1 Ferruginibacter sp.
ATTTTTGATATTGAGGTAGTAGACGTACTGAGTCGTCAACAAGCCGGTGCTTCCTTAGATTCACTTGGAAATAATCAGGATGCTCTTGATAAGAAAAAAGCGTTGAGGAAGTTGATTGAGGAGAGAAAGAAAAAATAATCAACTGCGTATAAAAATTAGACCGCTCCGAATGGAGCGGTTTTTTTATATTCATTATAGAGCGTTATTGCTTCAACTGCTTCACGTACATCATGAGTACGCAAAATATTCGCACCATTCATCAGTCCAATCATGTGCAGCGCTGTAGTTCCATTCACAGCTTCATTGGGTAGTATATTCAAACTTCGATAGATCATTCCTTTTCGAGAAATTCCCAGTAAAATCGGGCAGTCTAACTGTTTGAAGTAAGACAATCCTTTCAACAGTTCAAAATTGTGTCGGATGTTTTTACCGAATCCAAAACCCGGATCAAGAACGAGGTCGTGGATGCCTTTATTTCGACATTGATCTGTCTTTCTCATTAAAGCATCAAATACTTCTTGCACCACGGATTGATAATCAGGATTCACCTGCATGGTTTCAGGTGTTCCCTGAATATGCATGCATATGTAAGGCACACGAAGTTGAGCAACGAGATTAATCATATTGGCATCAAAATTTCCGCCACTGATATCATTTACGATAGATGCTCCGGCTGCTATGGCTTGTTCGGCAACAGCATGATGATAAGTGTCAATGGACATGATCGCGTCCGGAAATTGTTGGTGAATGGCACGAATCGCCGGAATCACGCGATTACTTTCTGTCGTAGGGTCTATTCTTACAGATCCTGGTCTGGTGCTTTGTCCGCCAAGATCCAGAATAGAAGCCCCATCACTCAACATTTTTTGAGCGCGATTCAGGATCATTTCGGTGGTCAAATCCGGATTTCCATCCGAGAAAGAATCAGGCGTACAGTTGAGAATACCCATGACAATGGGCGTGGAAATATCTAGTAATGTACCCCGACAGCAGAGTGTAGAAATTGCCATTCGTTTTGGTTAATTTTGCGAATAAGTATAAAATACCGCACAAACCTACCACATTCAATTTACATGCAATTCACGCTCGATCAATATCAGTCTGCCGTGCAACAATGCCGCAGTATTTTTTTAAAGAAAACGGCTGACTATGGAACGTCATGGCGTGTTTATCGTCCAATTTCTGTGGCTGATCAAATTTTTATCAAAGCGTCGCGCATCCGTAATATTCAGGAAAAAAAGCAACAGCGCATTGAAGATGGCATCCGAAGTGAATTCATGGGTATATTGAACTATGCTGTCATTGGATTAATTCAACTGGAACTAGGCGACTTGGATACTGAACAATTACCGGTAGATCAAGTCACAAACCTATATGATCAAACCATTGTTCAGGCAAAGAATCTGATGCAAGATAAAAATCACGATTATGGTGAAGCATGGCGTGAAATGAGTCAAGAGAGCTTTGTGGATCTTATTTTGGCTAAATTGTTACGCATCAGACAGATATTAGCGAATGATGGCAAAACATTGGTCAGTGAAGGTATCGCGGCTAATTATCTCGATATTTTGAATTATGCGGCTTTCGCCCTGATTTTAATCGGGGAGGGGAAGCATCCTGAATAAAAACAAGACAAGATGAAAAAATATTTACCCTGGACTTTACGCATTTTGATTTCCGCATTATTCATGCTTTCAGCGGTTGCAAAGTCTTTCCCCATCTGGGCTTTTGAAAAACAATTGGTTGATTTGGGTGTGCTCAATTGGTGTCAGTCTCCCTATGGTTCCAGATTAATCATCGCATTGGAATGGTCCATTGCTTTCGCAATCTTGCAGCCATATTTATTAAAGCGTTTTGTGATTCCGGTGACCATCTTATTATTGGTTGCATTTAATATTCATCTTGCTATTCAAATGGTTGAATTTGGTGCGATGAATGGAAACTGTGGATGTTTTGGACAGTTGATTCCCATGACTCCCCTGGAAGCATTTTTGAAAAATGTATTTACCCTGGCAGCATTGGTTTATTTGTATTTCAGAACACAAGATCCGGCTTACCTACATCGCCAATGGTGGATCATGGGATTTATTTACAGCACAACGGTTGCGCTGATGTTCATGGTATTTCCTTTTTGTCCTTGCAAGACCACTGAAAAACCGATCAACCCAATTAACATCTCAAACGATTCCATTTCCAATAATTTCAAGTCAGATACATCAAACATCGTAACTGTTTCGGTAGATACCTCAAATCTTTCAAAGCTAACCAAGGATACGGCCAAGAAAATTTTGGATGCCAAAATACCAGAGCCCAATCCCATTCAATCTAAATTCAACATGTTTCAGCGTTTTGGTGATGAAAAAGTGAATTTGGATCAAGGGAAAAAAATTGTTTGCTTGTTTGTACCGGGTTGTGATCATTGCCGGGATGCTGCAAAAAAACTAGCTAGCTTGTCGAAACAGAAAAAAATTCCTTCCGGATATATCATTTTTATGAATGAAGAACTGTTTAAAATTCCGGAGTTCTATCAGGAAACAGGTGTTAAATTTCCCTATTTTGTCATGGATGACATTCCTGCCTTTTTTACCCTTTTGGGAACCAATGCCGGTACACCGGGTGTATTCTATCTATGGAATGGCCACATCATCAAATCTTATGAAGGCATTGGCGAACATCAGTTTAATGCAGAGGAGTTGGTGAATATCATTGGATCCAATAAGTTTTAGTTTGCT